>JAIVGW010000219.1:0-16705 GCA_020201415.1 Lentisphaerota bacterium | reverse complement strand
GCGATGTTGATGAAAATGGCGCCGGGCTTGGCGGCCTTGAGGCGTGCGCCGTCAAAATAGCCGCGGTTATCATCTGTAAGGTTCATGGCGCAAACGATCACATCGGCCTGTCCGATGGCCTGACTGATGTCGGCGTAATCAACATCCGGATGTTTCCGGCGGATATCCACGCCCAGGGTGTGCATACCCAGGCCCTTGCCTATCATAACCACTTCATGGCCGATGTTGCCCACGCCCACCACCAGCAGGGTGCGGTCCCGGGCCTCCCGGCCCGTCAGGCCGTCGCGGTCGAATGTTCGGAACTGGCGCAGCTGGCGGGGTAATCTCCGCAGCAATGCCATCCACATCATCAGGGCCTGCTCCGCCACGGCGCGGTGGCAGTAGAGCGGCAGGTGGCCGCAGGCCGGCGGCGGCGTGGCCCGGTCACGGAAGCGTAACAGGTGGTCGTAGCCGGTACTGCGCGAAAGGATGGCCTGCAAATGTCCGGCCCAGGACTCCGGTAGCGTCGATTGCGTACGGATGCTGATGCAGGGCGCCGCCGGCCGCGGCAGTCCGTATTCCTGGGTTGTTTTCCAGGTATAGCCGGCGTTTATAACCGCGGGCAGGCAGGCCCTCAAAGCGGCCTGCTCTTCCTCGAAAGCCTCGTAAAAAAACACGTCATATTTTTGCATGTGCCCTCTGCTTTTTATCATGATATCGTTTTACAGCCGCAGCGCGCCTGAGCATGCCGGAAGTTCCTGCGCCGATTTTTTTACCGTGCCCGGTAATGTAGCACGAGTTGCGCATCGCCGATGGTCACAAACCCGTAATCCGGCGGCACTGTTCCGGCGTGCCGCCGTCGCGGATGAACAACTGCTGCCACTGTTCCAGCCAGAAGGGTTCCGGCGCCAAGGCCTGGAAGTATTCCGGGCCGGCGTTATTTGTAGCGGCCTGTATGTCGTTTACCAGCAATTCGCCTTCACGCTCGGGAGCTTCACGGCCAACGCGCGGCGGCTGGTGGTTGGCAAAGTTGGGGTACTTGCCGAGGCCGCGCGCGGAATCCGGCGGCGGGCAGGGCCAGACGGCCAGGTCGCCGTCCTGCAGGGATTCCTCCGGCCCCCAGGTTTGTTCATGCTCGATGAATTTACGGCGCAGGCGCTGGTAAACTTCCTGCGGCCGGTCCGGGGAGTCTGCCAGATTGTGCAATTCCCGGGGATCGGACTGCAGGTCGAACAGGTATTCGATGCCGCCGTTATAATGGTAAACGTATTTGTACCGGTGATCACGCATGAAGCCCCAGCGCGTCTCACGCCGGCCAAATCCCGCGAACTGATGGGTGCGATCACGCCGGTCGGACTCCTGGCGCATGATCGAATCTCCAGGCAGACGGTAGGCCCGGCGGCCGGGTTTCTGGTAATAGTCGAGATTGGCGGCATCCAGCACGGTGGGCAGGATGTCCATCAGGTCCACAAACCGGTCATCGGTGCTGCCGTGCTGGAAGAAGTTCGGCGCGCGTACTACAAAGGGGATGTGGGCCGCGCTTTCAAACGGCACGGCTTTCTGGTACATGCCGTGGTCCTGCAGCATCTCGCCGTGGTCGGAGGTGAAGATAATGAAGGTATTGTCCAGCAGGCGCTGTTGTTCGAGGTAATCAAGCAGCAATCCGATCTGTTGATCAACGAAGGAAATGCTGGTGTAATAGGCGGCGCGGATGGCGCGCCGGGCCTCTTTGGAATCATGGTCGCCGAACCAGGGCGACTCGGCGGTGAAATAGGGCGTCGGGCGCGGGCCGGGGATGGGCTCCGGCAGTTCGACTCCGTCGTAATGATTTTCCCAACCCGCGGGTATGTTCCAGGGCGGATGGGGCTTGATGAAGCCGCAGGTCATGAAGAAGGGGCGTTCCGCCTTTTTTTGCAGGACCTCGATGGCGCGCCGGGCCAGCCATGCTTCCCCGTGATGTTCGGGCGGCATCAGGGCGCGCTGCGGCTCGTGGTAGATCAGGGGGCGCACACCGTGAAGCGCGCGCAAATCGCCGAAGCCCTGTTCGGCCAGGTAGGTGGCGTAAGCGTCGTCGGCGCGGTAGCGCTGGCCTTCCTCCATCAGGTGCATTTCCAGGTAGCCGTTGTGATTGCGCGTCGGCCGGAAATGCATCTTGCCGACGGCGGCGGTGAAATACTGGTTTTCGGCCAGGATCTGCGGCAGGGTGGCAATGCCGTCGTCCTGAATGAACTGGCCGGAGTTGTCATAGAATCCATGGTGCCGGGGCGGCAGGCCGGTCAGCAGGCAGTGCCGGGCGGGCACGCAGATGGGGTTGGGGGAGTAAGCGTTGGTGAACAGGCAGCCCTCCCGGACCAGGCGGTCCATATTGGGCGTGCGCATGTGGTGGAATCCGGCGGCGGCAATGGTGTCGAAGCGCTGCTGATCGGTCAACAGGATCAGGAAATTGGGCGGTTGCGGCATGATCTTTCCTCCAGCATAACTGATAAAACCCTATGCCTTGAAGCGGGCCGGGATTGAATGAATTAAACTACCGCCTGATGATAACCGGAGCGCAGTCAGGGGGCAAGCCAAACTATACGGACGATACTGAACCTGCTTGCATTTTGCCGCGAGGCCTGCACAATAAACATTCTTGGTGCAAGTCAGCTGCGCTTGAAGCTGGCGGGACACACCAGATCAACCTCGGGCGGTTGACCCGGCTTCCAGATCAACCGGAGGAAAAAATGACAGCAAAACCGCCAAACATAGTTTATATTCTGGCGGATGACATGGGCTATGGCGATGTCTCCTGCCTGAACGCCGCTTCGCGCATACACACGGAAAACATCGACTGCCTGGCGGAGCAAGGTATGCGTTTCACTGATGCGCATGCAACTTCGGCCGTCTGTACGCCCTCGCGTTACGGCATACTCACGGGGCGCTACAATTGGCGTTCCTGGCTCAAGCAGGGCGTGACCGATGGCTATTCGCCGCCGTTGATTGAAGAAGGGCGCATGACCGTGGCCTCGCTGTTGCGGGATCAGGGCTATGCCACCGCCTGCATCGGCAAATGGCACCTGGGATGGCAATGGGGGCGCCGGCCGGACCAGGAAGTTGATTTCAGCCAGCCGATCACCCGCGGGCCCTTGGATGTCGGGTTTGACTATTTCTTCGGTATCAGCGCGTCGCTGGATATGCCGCCTTATGTTTACGTGGAGAACGACCGGCCCACCGCCATGCCCGACCGCATGGTTCCCAAGAGTTCCGGCAAGGCCTTCTGGCGCGAGGGGCCGATTGCGCCGGACTTCACGCATGCCGGGGTCATGTCCCATCTGACGGCCAAGGCGCGCCAGTTCATTGATGTGCAGGCCGCGGCCGGCAAGCCGTTTTTTCTTTATTTACCGCTGGCGGCGCCGCATACGCCGATCCTGCCGGATCCGGAATTCCTGGGACGCTCGGGCACCAATGAATATGGCGATTTCTGTCTGCATTGCGACGATGTGGTGGGGCAGATCATGGCGACGCTGGAACGCCATGGATTGAGCGATGACACCATCCTGGTTTTCACGACTGATAACGGATGCTCGCCCGCGGCCAATTTCGAAGAACTGGCGCACTGTCGGCATAATCCCAATTACGTTTTCCGCGGCCACAAGGCCGATATTTACGAGGGCGGTCATCGCATTCCCCTGGTAATCCGCTGGCCGCGCGGCATCCGGGCGGGGACGACCTGCCGGGAGACGGTCTGCCTGGTGGACCTGCTGGCCACTTGCGCCGAAATCACGGGGGTGACGCTGCCGGATGAGGCGGGTGAGGACAGCGTCAGCAACCTGTCCGTCTGGCGCGGCGGCGCTCCGGACCGTGCGCTGCGCGAGGCTACGGTACACCATTCATTTGACGGTTCGTTCGCCATTCGCGCCGGACGCTGGAAGCTGGAGCTGTGCCCCGGATCCGGCGGTTGGAGCCATCCGCGGCCGGGCGAGGAATGCGAAGGGTTGCCGGCGGTGCAGCTGTACGACCTGGAGTCCGACCTGGGCGAACAGCGCAATGTTTACGAGCAGCATCCGGAGGTAGTTGAAAGGTTGCAGCAGCTGTTGTCACGCTATGTGCGCGAGGGACGCAGTACCCCGGGCAAGCCCCAGCAGAATTTCGGGCAGACCAGTTGGAAGCAGTTGTGGTGGCTGCCGTCAGTGTAGCGCCAGGCCGACCTGTAGGAACCATGTTTCGCGCACGCTGTTGTCCGACAGAGTGCGGTTGTCCAGCAGCAGTTCGTAGTCGCGGAACAGCACCAGCCCGCCGGCCGCCCGCAGTCCCAGACGTTCGGTCAGCCGGTAATCCGCGCTGACGCCCATCCGGTAACCCTTGAAGCGCAGGTCATATTCCCGCGACTGGCCATCGGCGGATTCGTGAGAAATGTTCCATTCGTTTCCCGAAGGCGTCAGGCCTGCCGCCAGCCGCAGGCGCGAGGTGGGCGTGTAAATCACCGCCGGCCGCGGAAACGTCAGATTAACCTGCCATTCCGGGCGGGGATCCCAAATCAAGCCGGCGGCGGGGAAAAGCATTTCACTCCCGAATATACGGGAATAGACCAGGCCGACGGAGATGCGCAATTCCTCGGAATAACGGTAAGTGCCGATCCCCAGGAAAGCATGGCGCACATCATCCAGGGTCAGGTGCCCCATGTCGCTCTGCAGGCCCGGCGCGATCATGAACATGAAACTCCAGTTTTCCGGCGCGGGCGTCATCAACCTGAAGGGCATATTGATAACATACACATCCTTGTCCAGCGCGGCGCCGGGGCCGCTGAATTCAAACCGGTACCAGTGCCAGCCCAGGCCGTTGAACAGTCGCCAGCGTTCGCCCAGCCAGAGCGGCCAGCCGACCTGCAGATCGGTTTCATGCATCCGAACCCGGTCAAAACTGGGGATGGTGTCGGAATGAAATCCGGCCTGGTGTTCCAAGGTATAACTGATCGCCGCCAGCGGCTGCCGGTCCACCAGCCGGCGGGCAGGCTGTGCCCCAAGCGGTGTGTTCCAGGCCAGCAGCCCGGTCAGCAGCGCCGGCAATAACGGCCAGCGGTGTATGAGGCTTACGTGTAAGGCTGATATTCGTTGCATGCTGCCAGTCTTTCATCTGCGAGTTTGGGTTGGTCCATGGTGTCGTGCAAGGCTAACGGAAAATCCGTCACGGTCAAATAAATTTCATAATGTAAAAATGATTGCTTGACGAAGAGAATATCTTGACATAAAGATGAGTACGGAGTAAGGAGTCACTGCAATAAAAGAAAAAGCGTCAACGCCGGGGCCGGACGTGCCGGGCGGGGCGGCGATGGGGGGGTGGTATATTTCATCGGAGTGCAGCGCACAGGCGGAAATTCAAGCAAAAAATCAAGGGGTAAGAGTCATGAAGAAAATCATCTCACTGGTCATGCTGGCAGTTGCGCTTAACGGCTTCAGCGCGGTAATACAGGAAGAAACCATGGAGCTGGGTTTGCAGGGCCAGCTGACTTTCGACAACTACAAGGGCAAGACGGATTTCAGCATTTACCCCTCCCTGGGTTATTTTATCATGGATAACATCCAGGTTGGCGGTCTGATGGGTGTAATTTATGACGGGCATGACATGGGCTTCCGCCTGGGCGGTTTCGGCGAGATCAATTTCGACACCTACACGGCGTTCATGCCGTATCTGGCCGTGCGCCTGATGTACGATTTCGGTTCGCTTTACAAGGACAATTACCTTTTGATTGATGGAGCGGCCGGCATGAAGTTTTTTGTTTCGCCGACGCTGGCAATCGCTGCGGAACTGTATTACGACCTGGCCAGCGAAGATGTATTTGCCGACAATCATGACGGAGCCCGCAATCATAATGCCGGTATGCGCCTGGGCTTGCGGCATTATTTTTAAAGATGTTGACACCACCCGGTGTATGTTTAATATGTCCGCAACTAAAATGGATGGTTGTATCATCCGCTTCCGGGAAAAAGACGGGGGCAGTCCCGGTTGGCGGACCTGAAAGGTCGCGGGGATTGAAGACAAAATTGCGAGTCACGCTGGTCTATTCTTCCAAACAGAAGGCCCAGGAAGTCCAATCCGGTCAAGGCCAGACAGAGCCGGTTGCCGGAGAGGAAGAGCCTCCGGACTGGCTTGCGGAATATGACGGGGAGGACACCATCGACGCGGTAGCGGCGGCGATACGGCAGTGTTACGAGGTAACCTGTGCGGAAGGTGACGCGGAGGTGTTTGAGTTTTTGCGCCGGACGCGGCCGGATTTTGTTTTCAACATTTCCGAGGGCTTCGGCGGGCTTAATCGCGAATCGCATGTTCCGATTATTTGTGAGATGTTGGATATTCCATGCCTGGGTTCGGACGCCTTGACGGTGGGCATCTGTCTGGATAAGGCTCGCGCCAAGGAGGTGATGACGGCCAACGGCATTCCCACGGCCGCCTTCCTGGTGGCGGATGCTGCCTGCGATCCCGCGGTTTTGACGCGCGCTCCCTTGCCGGCCCTGGTCAAGCCCCTCCGCGAAGGTTCTTCCATGGGCATCCGCAATGACAGCCTGGTGCGCAGCGCCGCGGAATTGCGGGCGAAAGTGCGCGAGGTGGTCGACCTTTACCGCCAGCCGGCGCTGGTGGAGGAATTCCTGCCGGGGCGGGAATTCACCGTGGGGTTGCTGGGCAATGCCCCCGACTGGGAAATCCTGCCGCTGGTGGAAATCAATCATGCGGTTCTGCCGGCCGGCGCCAATCCGGTTTACGGCTATGAGGCCAAGTGGGTTTGGGACGATCCGGCGCGTCCCCTTAATATCCACATCTGCCCGGCGGATGTGCCGGAGCAACTGGCGGAGGAAATCCGGGCGCTGGCTCTCCGGGTGGCCCGGGTGATGCGCATCCGCGACTGGTGCCGGATCGACATGCGGCTGGACGCCGCCGGACATCCCAAAATCATTGAACTCAATCCGCTGCCGGGCATCCTGCCCGATCCACGCGACAATTCCGCCCTGCCGGCCGCGGCGCGCGCGGCCGGCTACAGTTACGACGAACTGATTATGCGTGTAACTCAGACCTCCCTTCAACGGCATGGCCTTATTTGATGAAACCAACACCCGGAATGCACGTGGCGATCGTGTATAATACCTATATACCCGTAGCCGGACGTAACGCCGAGGCCCAGGCGGAACTGGCGACCGCCGCGGCTGCCAGACGGGCCGCCGCCGCCGTGCGTGCCTGCGGCTGGCGGCCGGTCATGTTTCCCGTAGGCGCCAGTCTGCCGGGCGTGATCAGCCGCCTGCGTCGCCGGCGGCCGGCGTTGCTGGTCAATCTGTGCGAGGGCTTTGCCGGTCGACCGGGGCATGAGGCCCACATGGCCGGTCTCTGGGAGTTGCTGGGATTGCCGTTCACCGGCAATACTGCGCGAGCCTTGAGTATCTGCCAGAACAAGTACCAGGCCAAATTGCTGCTGCAGGCCGCCGGCGTGGCGACACCGCCCGGCTGGCTGGCGCGCCGGGCCGCTGATGTGCCCGGACCTTTGCATTTCCCGCTGATCGTCAAGCCTGTGGCTGAAGACGGCGGTATCGGTGTTTACCACGAATCGGTTGTGAACGGTCGGCGCCAACTGGAAGACCGCATCCGCCGGGTGGTTCGGCGCTATGCGCAGCCGGCCCTGGTTGAGCATTATATTGACGGCCGCGAATTCAATGTGGCGATTATTGAGGAAAAAGAGCCGCTGGTGCTGCCGCTGTCGGAAATTGTTTTCCAGGATTTTCCGGCGGGGCAGCCCCGGATAGTCGGTTACCAGGCCAAGTGGCATCCGGAGCATGACAGCTACCGGCATACCGTGCCGCAATGCCCTGCATCCGCGCCGCGGGCCGCCGCCGTCGGCATGCGTCGGGCGGCCTTGCGTGCCTGGCACTGCCTGGGGCTGCGCGGCTATGCCCGATTCGATTTCCGGCTGGATGCGTGCAACCGGTTTTATCTGCTGGAAGCCAATCCCAATCCCGACCCCGCGCCGGACGCGGGACTGGCCCGCGCCTGGGCGGCCACAGGACGCTCCTACCCGGATTTCTGGCGGGGACAGGCACAGACGGCTTTGCGGCGATGGAAAGGTCAACCATGAAAATCAGACCCCTGCAAAATACAGGTGAGATGGAGGCTCTGCGCCAGGTGATCCGTGCCACGGAAATGTTCACCGAGGAAGAGGAAAAGGTGGCTTTGGAGCTGATGGATATTTTCCTGACACAACCCGATCAGCGTGATTACATCGTGGAGGTCCTGGATGAGGAGGATGGCGCTTTGGCGGGTTATGTTTGTTACGGCCCCACGCCCATGACCGAAGGCACTTATGATCTGTATTGGATTGCCGTGCATCCGCGGACCCAGCGCCGGGGTTATGGCCGGGCCCTGCTGGAGCGTGTTGAAAGCCTCGTGGCGCAAAGACATGGACGCTTGGTGTTGATAGAAACCTCTTCACAGGAAAAATACCTGCCTACCCGGCAGTTCTACCTGCGGGCGGGCTATCAGGAACAGGCGCGGATCCCCGATTTTTACCGTCCCGGTGATGACCGGATCATATATTGCAGATACCTCCAGTGTAAATAAAGCAGACCAGGAAAGGATATTGTTCCATGGAAATGTGGCGTAAGTTGCTGCAGAAGAGTCTGACGACGGCGGAAGAGGTGGCGGAAATTTTCGGTCTGGAGGTTGAGGAAGTGCGGCGGCTGGCCGATCGCTTCCGCATACGTATCAATCCTTATTATCTGGGCCTGATCAAGGCCCGGGGCGATGCCCTTTATCGCCAGGTGGTGCCGGATATCCGCGAACTGCAGGATGCGTCCGGGGTGGACGACCCCCTGTCCGAGGATCAGGATTCGCCCGTGCCGGGCATTGTGCACCGCTATCCCGACCGCGTGCTCTTCTTGGTGTCGCATGAATGCGGCGCCTACTGCCGCTTCTGCACCCGCAAGCGCATGGTCGGCGATGTGCGCAAGATGCATCCGCGCTTTATTGCCCGCGGCCTTGAGTACATCAGGGCCCATCCGGAAATACGCGATGTGATCATCTCCGGCGGCGATCCGCTGATGCTGTCCGATGCCCGTCTGGAAACCATTCTCAAAGGTGTGCGGGCCATCCCCCATGTGGAGATAATCCGGATTGGCAGCCGCATGCCGTGTTTCCTGCCGCAACGCATCACCGTCCGGCTGGTGCGCATCCTTAAGAAATACCATCCGCTCTATATGAATGTGCATTTCAATCATCCCGATGAAATCACGACCGAGGCGCGCCGGGCTTTGGGGATGCTGGCCGATGCGGGCATTCCGTTGGGGAACCAGACGGTGTTGTTGCGCGGGGTAAATGATGATCCGGTAGTCATGCGCGAGCTGATGCGAAAGCTGTTGGCCTGTCGTGTGCGGCCTTATTATATTTATCAGGCCGACATGGTGGCCGGGACCGAACACCTGCGGACGCGGGTGGAAAAGGGCCTGGAGATCATCCGCGAGGGGTTGCGCGGCTGGACTTCCGGACTGGCGGTGCCGCATTACGTGATTGACGCGCCTGGTGGCGGCGGGAAAATCCCCCTGTTGCCACAGTATGTCGAAGCCATCAACGACCGGGAAGTGGTGTTGCGCAACTACGAGGGACAACGCTTTGTCTATCGGCAGGTGGCGCAGCCGGCCGCCGCTCCGGCGTTACCCTGTCCCATGAGCGCCGGTTGGCCGGCGCCGGCTGATGAACCGGTCATGCCGCCCGCCCTGGCGGAGGTCTGTTTACAGGCCATGGAACGCGCCGGATCGCGCTCCAACGGCGGTCCGGCAGCGCATTAATCGGATCAGTGCCGGTAAACAATTCGTCCTGCGGCAATGGTGTAGAGAATATCGTATTCGGGACTCAACACCAGCATGTCGGCATCGCGTCCGGGCTCAATCCGTCCCTTGTTCAAGCCCAGCACTTGAGCCGGTGTTTCCGCGCAGATGCGCGCGGCGGCGGCCATGTCCCTGCCGAACATGCGTATGGCATTGCGGAAGCAGGCAATGGGCGTGAGCGCGCTGCCGCATAGGACGTTGCGTTCAATCAGTCGCACGCCGTCATTGGGTCCTTCAATGCGCACCCGGCCCCAGCCGCGCGGCAGGTCATATTCCCCCGGCTCCAGTCCGGCGCCATTCTGGCTGTCCGTAACGAACAGCAGCCGGCCCTGCGGTTTACAGCGGAAAGTCTTTTCCACCAGCAGCGGATGCACATGCGTGCCGTCGGGAATAATCTCGCAGGTGAGCCGGTCTTCCACCAGCAGGTAATCCGTCAACGCCACGGGATATACTCCCGGCGGACGCGTTTCCGGCGAGGCAAAGGTGTCGAAGAGATGGGTCACCATGCGCATGCCGGCATCCGTGGCGGCGCGGGCCTGCTCGATGGTCGCGCAGGTGTGCGCCATACTGCAAACGATACCGGCCTTGGACAATCTTTTAATGAGCGGAATGGCGTTGTCCAGATCCGGGGCAATGTCCCAGATCTTGAGGTGCGGTCCGGCGGCCTCCAGCAACATGTCGGTGGTTTCATCGCTGATTGGCGCCAAGTCATCGCCCAGCCCGCCCCCCGCATGGTGCAGGTAGGGTGATTCGAGCCGGAACCCGATCACCTGCGGTACGCTGCGCAACTCGTCGGTTGCCTGGCGCTGACGGCGCATCAGCTCGGCGGTATGCCTGGGCGGACTGAACAGCGCCGGCATGAAGGCGGTAGCCCCGTTTCGGGCCTCCATGGCAGCAAAGTCCTCCAGCGATGTTTCCGCGGATTCGTAGCCGATGCCGTGCAGGTGCAGGTCAATCAGGCCCGGCACCACGTAGGCGCCGTCGACATCCAGCGTGGTCGTGGCACGGCTGATTTTCTGGTCGATGGCGCTGATGCGTCCCTGCTCAATCAACACCTGCGCCTTATCGCACTTGCCGTCAGGGCGCAGAACCTTCGCGTCACGTATCAACAGATTTCCGGGTTCACTCATGACTTTGCTCCTTGGGAATATCGCTTGTATCTTGATTCAATTGCCGGCCGGCGGCCTGTTGCCGGTAATGGGCGGCATTGGGCCATAATTTCGGCGTCAGGACGAATTCCGGCAGTTCCGGCACCATGCGCCGGATGTCCGCCAGCATGTCCGCGGGCAGACCGCCCCGGGCGCAAAGACCGGCGTTGCGCCGCATTTGCTCGACGGTTTCCACTCCGGTAATGACTGATGAAACACCGCGGAGGCTCAGAATGTAGCGCACGGCCAGCTCGTCCATGCCCATGCCGGCTTCCTGCGCCAGTTGCTGCAATTTCCTGCGCACGGGCAGCACGTCCGCCAGCGCGGGCATGACTTTTTTCTCAGGCATCAGCAGCAGCCCCTGCAGATAAACGCTGCGTACGAAAACGCACAGTCCGCGTTCCGCCGCCAAATCCAACACGCCGGATTGTTCATGCCTGCGATCAATTATATTCATTGGCAGTTGCAAAGCATCAACACGCCCGGCGGCGGCCATATCCCGGGCCGGTTGCGGCAGGCTGTCGGCTGAAACGCCCGTGTAACGCACCAGGCCGCGTGCGCGCAGCCGGCAAAGTTCATCGAGATACCGGTAATCCTGTTCGCGGTGAAACAGGCACAAGGGCAAGGTTTCCAGCCGCAGTTGCTGCAGTGAGCGGGTCACCGATTGCTCGATGAATGCCGCAACCGCATGTACGTCCAGATCCGGTGGGATGGGTTGTACCTTGGTCACCACAATCATGGCTTGCGCCAGACCAGTATCATGCAGTGCCCGTCCCAGCACCTCTTCGCTGGCGCCATAAGCCGCCGCCGTATCGAGACAGTTTACCCCGCCGGCGGCGGCGCAGGCCAGGATGTCGCACACGGTACGCTGATCGGGCCGGCCGGAGCTGTTGGCGATGCCGTATTCCATGCCGAACTGGACTGTGCCCAGCGTCAGCGCCGAGGGGCGGTAGTGCTCTGCAAATGAAATTGACTGAGTCATCCTTTTACCGTTTTATCCGCCGGCATCAAGCGTCCGGCGCAGTGGTGGGTTAATTGGCATTGTATACGCCCTGGGCCGGGGCTGTGGGCGCGGGCGCCGCCGCGCTAGCGGCGGTGTCAGCCAGTAATTTCCGGCAATATTGTCCCAGACCGACCACATCGGCGCCGATGTTGATAAACTGGTAACCCAGGTTGATCAAATCGGAGAAAGTCGCGGAGCTGCCGGTGGTGCCGGCAAACTTGCCGTGTTCCCGGGCCGCTTGCGCCACCCGCTGTCGCGCTTCCAGCAGACGCGGATGTTGGAAATTACCCGGGGCGCCGATGCCCTGGCTGAAATCGCCCGGCCCGAAAAACAGCATGTCAATGCCCGGCAGGGCGGCGATGGCGTCCAGCTCCTCCATGGGTTCCGGATCTTCGATCTGTACCACGACGAACCGCTCGCGGTTGGCCTGTTCAATGTAATCCGGCAGATCAATCCCGCAGAATGCGCCATCGGCGTTTCCGCCGTCTATCGGTCGGCGGCCTATGGGATGGAAGCGGGTCATGCGCACGACCTGGCGGGCATCCTCCAGGCTCATGATATGCGGCACCATGATGCCCGCGGCATCCAGTTCGAGTGGCCGGATGTAGTCGCTGTAACCGCCGCGCGCCACGCGCACCAGCACATCCATGTCATGGCCGCTTGCGGCCCATATGCCGGCCTCGATCACGTGCCAGTCGTTCGGCACATGTTCCATGTCGAGCCAGATGCAGTCGAAGCCGGTGCTGCCGACGATATCCGCCACCCGTGCATCGGCCAGATTCCCCTTGAAACATCGCACTATTTCACCCGCCCGCAATTTTTTCAGCACCCGACTCGGTCGCATCATCATGGCTTTTCCCTTTTTGAAAAGGAGGATTATTCGTCGGCATATTTGACCGGTTCAGGCATTGTGCATGATGCCGTGGTGATTGTCAATTGTCGCTGTTCAAGATTGTAGCTGTTCAAGATGCCTTTACGCTGGATAAAAAGAAGTGTCATCTCAACGCAACGGAGAAAATCCATTCCTAGACCAAGACACTGATCCTCATAGCAAAGATATGCATCAGCGACTTCGGATTTTGCTTCGGGCAATACTTCCCCATAGATCCTCAACGATCTGGACTCGTTCAGGAACAGGCAGTATCTCAAGATATTGTAAAGCTACTCTCATGCTCGACCGTTTGCGCTTTAATTTTCTGCACCCAACGGTCAGCGTGAGGATTCGGCGCGCTAGCGACAAATACCCTCCGATGTGTTGTTCGGAATTTGTCTCGTCGTATACGGCCAGAATAGATCACTGCCATGCCCCGGGACCGCCAGGCTCCAGCCTGGCATTATCTACCGTGGCAGAGCCAGGCAGGAGCCTGGCGGTCCCGGGAAATCGGTCCGAAAGATGCCAGTCTTATCTGTCTTCTTTTTTCTTCCGAACGATCAACATGACCGGCCAGACCGTGACGCGGAGCGGCGCTATTTGAAACGTACGAGTCGATGTTCTTGTTAGCTTCTCTCATCTTCCTTCGAGTCCGTTGATTCTGGTGAAGGGCCAGTAGATTCGTGTTGCTCTGCCGATGATGTTCTTTCCCGGTACATTGTTCCAGTACCGGCTGTCGCGACTGTTTCGGGTGTTGTCGCCAAGAACGAAGCACTCATCCGGGCCAAGGGTAAGTTCGTCGTCAGCGCTGGAGAAATGTCCGGCAATCTGAAAGCCGGCGTAGCGACAAGCGCAACGGCGACAACGCCGCAGGCGAATAGGCCAAAGTACCACTTCAGACCGGTGGCACGCCTGCCGGAAAGGAATTGCGCAGAGCCGTGGAGCAGGAAGCCCAGCACCACGCCAACCCACTTGCGATATGGTGGTTTCTCGTTCATCTCATGAAGCTAACGAATAGCTTCATCCAATTCGGTATCAGCATGAGGATGAAAGTAGAAAATCATCGTCTATCCGCATGCAGTATAAAGCTGACTAGGATGTGGATTGTGGACTCGGCCGTGGTAATTTTATTCTGAACCTTCATACGCCCGGCGCGCGGGTTAGGCTTGACACGCCGTCGGTCCGGTACCATCATGCGCTCCCATGCACAGTGTTTATACCACGACCATCACGGACGAGGCCCGTCGCCGCGGCATTCGCATTGATGTCATCGACGCACAGACGCCGATCTTCGTGCTGAAGCATGCCGGCCGGCGGGTGCGCTGTTATAATGCCCTGACCGATCAGGTCGGAGCCGTGACCTTTCATCTGGCCCAGGACAAGCATCTGGCCAATGGCTTCCTGCGCCGGCACGGTCTGCCGGTGCCGCATCAGATCAAGTACACAAATATGGCTGCCGCCCGCGAATTTCTACGTCAGACCGGTAGCCTGGTAGTCAAGCCCTGCCGCGAGTGGGGCGGCCGCGGCGTGTCCGTGGCGGTGAAGACTGAGGCGGAATTGACTCGGGCCGTGAGGCGCGCGCGGAAGTACGGCGAGGACTTGGTGCTGGAGGAGTTTGTGGTCGGGATTGATTTCCGGGTGATCGTGGTGGGGGGGCGGTATGTGGCGGCCATTGAGCGGCGTCCGGCTCACGTCTTGGGTAATGGCCGTGATAACATCCGCCGCCTGATCATTCGCAAGAATTACGCCATGCGCCAGGTGGATGCCAGTTGCCGGATTCCGCTGGATGCGGAAACCGCCCGCAATCTGGCGTGTCTGGGCTGGCGTTACGATGCCGTGCCGGCCGGCGGCCAACGCGCTCAGGTGCGGTTGACCACTAACTACCATACCGGCGGCGAAGTGCTGGACGTTACCGACAGGGCGCCGCGCGGGCTGGTCCAGGCGGCCCGGCGTATTGCGCGGCTGCTCGGCGTCCCGATTCTGGGGGTGGATTTTCTGGCTGATGCCGCCGGCCGGAACTACCGGGTGATTGAACTGAGTCCGGACCTGGCGATATCGCCGCCCGAAGGCGCACGCGTGGCCGTCCGCTTCCTGGACCATCTGTTTCCGGAAACCAGACTTCCGGCGGGCAGGGCCTGAGCGACAGGCGCTGGAGGGGAAAATGACGGCTCATTACAAGTTGATCGGATGCAATGTGCTGCGGCGCGAAATCCATGCCGCTGTTGCCGGTTCCCCACAGGTGGTGGACGTGGTCCTGCTGCCGCAGGGTCTGCACGATCAGCCTGAGGTGCTGCAGCGGACGCTGCAGGAGGAAATTGATCGGCCGACGGACCCCGTCGTGGAGCGCCGACACGGCGGCGCGGCGCCGGCGGAACACCCTTACGATGCCATCCTGCTGGGATACGCTTTGTGCAGCAACGGGGCCGCCGGGCTCACGGCGCGTGCCTGTCCCCTGGTGATCCCGCGTGCGCATGACTGCATCACCCTGCTTTTGGGTTCACGCCGGCGTTATCAGGAGTATTTCGACGGCCACCCGGGCACCTACTGGTACAGTGCCGGCTGGATTGAGACTACGGTCATGCCCGGGCGGGCCCGCCTGGAGAAGCTGCGCCGGGACTACATCGCCCGATACGGAGCCGAGAACGCGGAATTCCTGCTGCAGGCCGAGACCGACTGGCTGCGCAATTACCGGCGGGCGGCGTATATTGACGGAAACAGCGTCACCGCCGCCGCCGACCGGCGGTTTACCAGGCAGTGCGCTGCCGAACTCGGCTGGGAATACGACGAAATGCCCGGCGACAACAGCCTGTTGCAGCGCCTGGTCGATGGTGTCTGGGATGATGATGAAATGCTGGTTGTGCCGGCCGGCCGGACCACCGCGGCTGATCCGGCCGGATCAGGCATCTTGAAGCTGGCGCCGTGAGGCGGCCGGTCATTTCAGCGGCAGTTTGACTTCCTTGCGGGTCTTCCAGGACTTATAGATCGCCAGGATCAATTCCACGGCCCGGCGGGCGTCCGGCCCGGTGATCATGGGATTACGATTGCGCTTGATGGCCTCGCAGAAATCCTGCACCTGTTTGGCATGGCCGCCGAGCTCCAGCGCGGTGTTGTCGCTGGCGACCGTGGGCCCTTTTTTGGTCTTGACGGCAACCTTCTTGCCGCCCAGCACCTTGTGCAGATCAACTTCCTCATGCTTGTGCACGCCCTTGACTTCCTTGCCGATCCGGCAGAACAATTCGCCGTCCTCCAGCAGTTTGATCGTGCCGCGTTCGCCGTGGATTTCAGTCCGGCAGCCCTGGCCGGGAACGACGGAAGTAGTGCCGATGATGTTGCCGAAGGCGCCGCTTTTGAACCGGACGACGGAAATGGATGTGTCCTCCACCTCGATCTTGCGCACCAGTGTTCCGGAATAGGTGAAGACGCTTTCGACATCGCCCATCAGCCACAGCAGCAGATCAATGCCATGCACGGCCTGGTTCATCAGCGCGCCACCACCATCGAGCTTCCAGGTGCCGCGCCAGTCGGCCGTGCGATAATAGGCCGGGGAGCGGTAATATTTCTGGCTGCAATCGCCGAGCAGCAGTTTGCCCAGCATTTTTTTCTGCAGCGCCTTTTTGGCCAGCAGGCTGGAAACGGTGGTGCGCTTCTGGAAAATGCAGCCGAGTTTGACACCGGCCTTGTCGCATCCTTCAATCATCCGGTCCATGTGGTCCAGAGTGATGTCCAGCGGTTTCTCGCTCAACACATGCCGACCGGCGCGCGCGGCTTCCAGGGCACCCCGGTAATGCAGGCCGGAGGGAGTGCAAATGCTGACCGCCTGCAGGCGCGGCTCCTTGCGCAGCATTTCCTTCAGGCTGGTGTAGAA
>JAIVGW010000032.1 GCA_020201415.1 Lentisphaerota bacterium | reverse complement strand
AGGCCCGCGCGGAAAGCCACCAGCGTATCCTGCACAGCCTGCCCGCCGCGGTCGCGCTCCAGCAAGGCATCGGGTATTTCCAGATTGCCGGCAGGCGCCCCCTGCTTATCCATCACCGATATCGTACTCATTGCTTACCACCCTTTTTCAAAGCCCGCCTGATGATCACCATGGCGCCCGCGTGGCCCGGCACGGCGCCCTGCACCAGCAGGAGGTTTTCCTCCGGCCGCACCTGGATCACGCGCAGGTTAAGCTGCGTCACCCGCAGGTGGCCCATATGGCCGGGCATACGCTTTAGTTTATAGACCCGGCCGGGTTTTTCGCGGCAGCCGATCGAACCGATGCGGCGCTTGGAATGCCCGCCGTGGGTCATTGCGCCGCCGCGCATACGGTAGCGGCGCATGACGCCCTGGAAGCCCTTGCCCTTGGTCATGCCGGTGATATCCACATGCGTGGCCTGCTCAAAGATGCCGGCGCTGACAACATCGCCAGCCTTGAATTCGTCGCCCGGCTCCAGCCGAAATTCGCGTAAAAAGCGTTTACAGGGCACGCCCAGCTTGTTGAAGACCGCGGCCTGGGGCTTGTTCACGCGGTGCGCGGCCTGGTCGTCGAAACCGAGTTGAACGGCCTCGTAGCCGTCGGTATCGGCTGTTTTGCGTTGCAGCACGACACAGGGACCGCATTCCAGGACCGTCACCGGCACCTGTTCACCGGCATCGGTAAACACCCGTGTCATCCCGATTTTTCTACCAATTAAACCTTGCATATAACCACCCTGCTCAAATCCTGATTGAAATGTCGACGCCAGCCGGCAGATTTAGTTTCTTCAACTCATCCACCGTCTTGGCCGTCGGGCCGAGGATGTCCAGCAAACGCTTATGTGTGCGGATCTCAAACTGTTCCATCGATTTCTTGTCACCGTGCGGCGCGCGGTTGACGCAATAGCGTTCCATACGCGTTGGCAGAGGTGTCGGACCAGCCACACGGGCGCCGGTACGTTTGGCCGTTTCGACAATCTCGCCCGCCGACTGGTCCAGGGCGCGAAAATCAAACGATTTTAATCTAATACGGATGCGTTGCTCTTCCATGCCTGAATCACCGATCTAATATTTTTTTCTGCACAGCTTCCGGTACTATCTCAAATAAAACCGGCTCCATCACACAACTGGCCCGACCCCGGGACAGCGAACGAATTGTAGTCGTATAACCGAACAACTCGGCCAGCGGCACATCGGCGTGGATGACCTGCAGATCTTCCCGGGTCTGCATGTCGCGCACGCGTCCGCGGCGGGCCGTCAGGTCGCCCAGAACATCACCCATGTGCTCCGCCGGCGTAACTATTTCCAAAGCCATAATCGGCTCCAGGACCACCGGCGCGGCGGCGCGGGCCGCCTCGCGGAAAGCCATGACCGCGGCGGTGCGGAAGGCGACATCGGATGAATCGTGCTGATCGTAGCCCACTTCCAGAACGGTGGCCCGGACATCGATCATGGCGAAAGGTCCCAGCACCCCGGTCATCAGGCCGTCATGCACGCCCTGTTCCACGCAGCGCCGCAGGGCGGACGGCAGGCGCTCTTCCGGCAGATCGCAGACAAAACTGCAGCCGGCCTTGCGCGCCAGAGGTTCCAGTTGCAGAACCACGCGGGCATACTGGCGTTTACCGCCGATCTCGCGGTCAAAAACAAAGTCTCCGTTTCCGGTGGCGATCACCGTTTCGCGGTAAGAGACCACCGGTTCACCGGTATTGGACTGCACCTTGTATTCGCGCAGCAGGCGATCCTTGACGATGCTCAGGTGCAATTCACCCATACCGCTGACCAGGGTCTGGCCGGAATCAGGATCAGTGGAAACCTTGAGCGTGGGATCTTCATCGCACAGCGCCTGCAGGGCCTGCGCCAGGGGGTCACGGTCGGCCTGGGTGCGCGGTTCAATAGCCATGGCCATGACCGGCTCGGGGAAATGAATGCTTTCCAGGGCGATGGGCTTGTTTTCCAGGCACAGGGTATCGCCGGTGGCCAGCCCCTTGAGTCCGGAAATCGCGCCGATATCGCCGGCGTAAAGATCGGAGATTTCCTTGTACTCGTCGGCGTGCATCTGGAAGATACGCATCACGCGTTCGCGTTTGCCGGTGCGCGGGTTGAAAACGTTCTGGCCTTTCTTGAGCATGCCGGCATAGAGGCGCACGAAGACCAGCTTGCCCATGTAGGAGTTGTTCATGATCTTGAAAGCCAGTCCGGCAAGCGGCTCCAGATCGGCGGCAGGCCGCTCAATTTCCTCCCCGGTTTTGGGATGACAGCCCTTGACGGCCGGGAGATCGAGGGGCGCAGGCAGAAATTCGGCAATGGCATCCAGCAGGGGCTGCACGCCCTTGTTGCGCAGGGCCGAACCGCAGAACACCGGCGTGAGGGTCTGGTTCAGCAAGGCCCGGCGCAAGCCCGCGCGCAGAATCGGCGCCGGCACATCGGGGCCATCCACGAAAGCGGCCAGGACTTGCTCATCGACTTCGGCCAGGCGCTCGACAAGTTCCGCACGGGCGCGCTCGGCGGCGGCGGCCAGGTCGGCCGGCAACGGGTGGACTTGCACCTGCGAGCCCAGGCTGGTTTCCTCGAATTCCAGCGCGCGCATTTCCAGCAGGTCCAACACGCCGCGGAACCCTTCCTCGCGCCCCCAGGGCAATTGCACGGGGACGCCCACGGCGCAGAAGAGCGCCACCGCGCCGTCCAGCACGCGCAGGGAGCGTTCCACCTCGGCGGTGAAATCGACGTGGCCCGGCGTATCGATGATATTGATCACGCGCTCGCCCCAGAAGCAGGTGGTGGCGGCGGAAGTGATAGTTATGCCGCGTTCGCGTTCCTGCACCATCCAGTCCATGGCGGCGGTGCCTTCATGGACTTCGCCCATGCGGTGCAGCCGGCCGGCATAAAACAGGATGCGCTCGGTGGTGGTGGTTTTGCCGGCGTCGATATGGGCCATAATGCCGATATTGCGCAAATGGCGCATGGGCACAGGCCGACCGGGCGCTTCCGTCCCGGGCTGAGCGCCTGTATCGTGCTTATGACCTTTCGTTTTCAAGACAGCCACCATGAAAATATCCGTACTTTTACCACTTGTAATGGGCAAAGGCCTTGTTGGCCTGAGCCATCTTGTGCGTATCATCACGCCGCTTGATGGCATTACCCTGATTCTTGTAAGCGTCCATCACTTCCATACCCATGGCTTTCCACATGGGCACCCCTTTGCGGGCCTGGGAAAACTGGATCAGCCAGCGCAACGCCAGCGCCAGCTGCCGCTCGGACGTGATTTCCACGGGCACCTGGTAAGTGGCGCCGCCGACGCGGCGGGACTTGACTTCAATTTTAGGCTTGATGTTCTCGACGCCGCGGATCAGCACTTCCAAGCAATCCTCCTTGGTCTGCTCACCGACGAAATCGAGCATCGCGTAAACCACCTTTTCCGAAGTGGTTTTCCGACCGCCGCGCATCACCATGCTGATCATGTACCCCACCAGGTTGTTGTTGAACCTCAGGTCGGGCATGACCATGCGTTTTTCAGCTTTATGTCTCCTCGCCATATTTCTCCGTCCGAGCTATAATCAGGTTTTAGCCTTGGGTTTCTTGGCCCCGTATTTCGAACGTCCGCGGCGGCGTCCTTCCACGCCCACGCTGTCGAGCGTGCCGCGAACAATGTGATACCGCACACCGGACAGGTCCTTGATGCGGCCGCCGCGCACGAGCACAATACTGTGTTCCTGCAGGTTGTGTCCCACGCCCGGAATGTAGGCGGTGACCTCATAGCCGTTGGTCAGACGCACACGCGCCACCTTGCGCAAGGCCGAATTCGGCTTTTTGGGCGTGACCACGCGCACCGCCAGACATACTCCGCGCCGCTGCGGGCAACGCGTCAGCGCCGGCGATTTACTGCGGCGGACGATTTCCCGCCGGCCCTTTCGGACTAGTTGATTGATTGTCGGCATCTTTTCTCCTATCGATTACGAACCGCAAAATTACCAAAAGCGCATGGAAATTGCAACTTCAAGTTAACAGTTTTTTCAATTCGTGTTCTTTTTCCTCTGCTTCCAGCTGATCCTCATCAGCAATCGGCTCACCCAGCGGGACCAACTTGATATTCTTGTTGGCCGGGAAGCCCACACCGGCGGGAATCAGGTGGCCCATGATCACGTTCTCCTTGAAGCCGTGGAGGCGGTCGATCTTGCCCAGGGTGGCGGCTTCGGTCAGCACGCGGGTGGTATCCTGGAAGGAGGCGGCGGAGATGAAACTTTCGGTCTCGATCGAGGCCTTGGTCACGCCCAGCAGGGCCGGGGTGGCCTCGGCGGGGCGCTTGCCCTCGGCCATGGCCGCCTGATTGATCTCCTGGAAGCGGTTTTTGTCCACCAGCTCGTTCCACAGGAACTCGGTCTCGCCGACATCGGTGATGCGCACCTTGCGCAGCATCTGGCGCACGATGATTTCGATGTGCTTGTCGTTAATTTCCACGCCCTGCAGGCGGTAAACCTCCTGGACTTCATTGACCAGGTAGCTCTGCAGCTCCTGCGGCCCGCAAACCTCGAGAATCTCCTGGGGCACAATCGGACCTTCAGTCAGCGGCTCGCCTTTTTCGACATAATCGCCCTTGAAAACGATGATGTGCTTACCCATCGGAATATCGTGTTCCTCCTCGGCGCTGGTGGCGACATCGCGCACGAGCAGCCGGCGCGTACCGCGCTGGGTGCCGCCGAAATCGACGATGCCGGCGATCTTGGAAATCTCGGCCGCATCCTTCGGGCGCCGGGCTTCGAACAATTCCGCGACGCGCGGCAGGCCGCCGGTGATGTCACGGGTCTTGGCCTCCTTGCGGGGCGTCTTGGCCAGCACGGTGCCGCCGGTAACGGTGGCGCCCTTGGCCACCACCACGTGCGCGCCGGAGGGAATACTGTAGCTGGCCAGCACCGCGCCACTGGAGGGATGCTTGATAATGATCTGGGGGTGGATATCCTCGCGGTAGTCCAGGATGACGATTTCCTTAAAGCCGGTAATCGTGTCCACGGCCACCTTCATTGAAACATTTTCGACGAAATCGCGGAATTGCACCACACCTTCATACTCGGTGATGATCGGCACGCTATGGGGTTCCCAGCGCACGAAAATCTGGCCTTTCTTGACGTGATCGCCATCCTTGAACAACAGCACGGCGCCGACCACGAGCTTATGGCGTTCGAGTTCCTTGCCGTCCTTGTCCAGCACCAGCGCCAGGGAATTCTTGTTGAGCACCACCAGGTTGCCCTGGACATCCTTAACCATGCGCAGGTCCTGATAGCGCAGGGTGCCGGAATGCTTGGCGGCCAGATGGGGCTGCACGGCGCGCGAGCTGGCCGCGCCGCCGATGTGGAAGGTCCGCATGGTCAACTGGGTGCCGGGCTCGCCGATGGATTGGGCGGCGATGATGCCGACGGCGGTGCCAAGTTCCACCTGGCGCCCGGTAGTCAGGTCGCGACCATAGCACTTGGAGCAGACACCGCGCCGGGACTCGCAGGTGAGCACGCTGCGAATGCGGACGCTCTCGACGCCGCTGCGTTCGATCAGGTCGGCCTCGTCCTCCGAGATTTCGTTGCCGGCATGCACCAGCACTTCGCCGGTCACCGGATGGCGCACATCGTCCAGGGTGGTTCGTCCGACCACGCGCACGCCCAGGGGAACTTCAACCCCGATGGTGATGGCGGAAACGCGGATGCCGTTCAAGGTGTTGCAGTCGAGTTCGTTGATGATCACATCCTGGGACACATCCACCAGCTTGCGGGTCAGGTAGCCGGCGTCGGCGGTCTTAAGCGCGGTGTCGGCCAAGCCCTTGCGCGCGCCGTGGGTGCTGTCGAAATACTCCAGCACGCTCAGACCTTCGCGGAAGTTAGAGATGATCGGCTGCTCGATGATTTCACCGGAAGGCTTGGCCATCAGGCCGCGCATACCGGCCAGCTGGCGGATCTGCTGCCGGCTGCCGCGCGCGCCGGAATCAACCATCATGTAGAGCGGATTAGGCTCGGACAATCCATGATTCTTATGGATGGTCTCGAACATGATGCTGGTGGTCTCATCCGTGGCCTGGGTCCAGATATCGATCAGCTTGTTGTAGCGTTCACCGTCGGTAATGATACCGCGCCGGTACTGCTTTTCGACCAGGGCAATCTGTTCGCGGGCCGCGGCAATGATTTTGGTCTTTTCCTCGGGCACGATCATGTCCACCAAACCGATGGAAATACCGGCCATGGTAGCCTGCTTGAAACCAAGATCCTTGATACGGTCCACGACGCGGATGGTCTCAGCATGACCGGCTACATGGTAGCATTTCCAGATGATTTCGCCGGCCAGTTTCTTGGTGACGGTATTATTGATGAATCCCAGCTGACGCGGGAAAATGCCGTTGAAGAATACCCGGCCGGCGGTAGTCAGGATCACGCGCTGATCGCGCTGGCCGTACACGGTGTCGCTCATATAATCGGGATTGCGCAACCGGACCGGCGAATGCGCCTTCAGGGCGCCGTTGTCGAAGGCGAACTGGACCTCATCAGCGTCGTTGAAGACCGGCAGGCGCCGCGCCTGCTCGCCTTGCAGGTCAAGCCCGTTAAGAGTTTCGCCCATGGTCAGGTAATAAATACCCAGGGCGATATCCTGCGAGGGAGTCATGATCGGCTTGCCGTTGGACGGCGAAAACAGGTTATTGGAAGAGAGCATCAGCAGCCGCGACTCCATCTGGGCTTCAATGGAAAGCGGCACATGCACGGCCATCTGATCGCCGTCGAAGTCGGCATTGAAAGCCGTACAGACCAGCGGGTGGAGCTGGATGGCATCCCCTTCGATCAGTACCGGCTCAAAGGACTGGATACTGAGCCGGTGCAGGGTTGGCGCGCGGTTGAGCATCACAGTCTTGCCCTGAATCACATCGTCGAGGGCGTCCCAGACAGCATCAATCTGGCTCTCGATTAGCTTCTTGGCGCCGCGCACCGTGTGCACCACACCCTTCTGCTTGAGTTTACGGATGATGAAAGGCTCGAACAGCACCAGGGCCATTTTTTTAGGCAGGCCGCACTGGTGCACGGAAAGTTCCGGCCCGACCACGATCACCGACCGGCCGGAATAGTCCACGCGCTTGCCCAGCAGGTTCTGCCGGAAGCGGCCCTGCTTGCCCTTGAGCATGTCGCTGAGCGACTTCAGGGGGCGGTTGCCCGAGCCGACCACCGGGCGGCCGTGACGGCCATTGTCCATCAGGGCGTCAACCGCCTCCTGCAGCATACGTTTCTCATTACGGATGATGACGTCGGGAGTCTTCAACATCAAGAGATTCTTGAGGCGATTATTGCGATTGATCACCCGGCGGTAGAGATCGTTAAGGTCGGAAGTGGCGAAGCGGCCGCCCTCCAGGGGCACCAGGGGACGCAAGTCGGGGGGGATGACCGGAACCACTTCCAGGATCATCCACTCCGGCCGCAGGTTGTGCAGGCGCATGTTTTCAACCAGGCTCATGCGTTTGGCCAGTTTTTTGCGGGTCTGCTTGCTGCGGGTATTCTGCATCTCCTCTTCAAGCTTGTTCATCATTTCCATGAGGTCGATCTTACGCAGCATATCGCGGATGCCCTCGGCGCCGGTCTTGGCGACAAACTCGTCATTGAAGGTTTCCTGGGCCTCGCGGTAATCCTCATCGCGCAACACCTGGCCATATTTCAGGGTGGTATTGCGCGGATCGATCACGATATAATCCTCGTAATAAATGATGCGTTCGAGGGAGCGCGCGGTGAGATCCAGCAGCAGGCCGATGCGGCTGGGGGTGCACTTGAAGAACCATATGTGCGAAACCGGCACGGCCAGATCAATGTGGCCCATACGTTCGCGCCGCACACGCGCCATGGTGACCTCGACGCCGCAGCGGTCGCAGACCACGCCCTTGTGCTTGATGCGCTTGTACTTGCCGCAACTGCACTCCCAATCCTTCTGCCCGATGCTGACGTGGTCAAAATCCACCGGTTTGCCTGACTCGGGACCCACCTTGGCGTTGATTATATCCACCATATCCCCCGCTGTTGTTTGTTAAAAAATGAAAGTTTCATTTTGCGGATTGGGGCTCGGCACGATTCAGACGCACATCCAGCGCCAGTCCCTTGAGTTCGTTGATCAACACATTGAACGATTCCGGCATACCGGGTTCGATCACGTTTTCACCCTTGACGATCGACTCATAGATGCGCGTGCGTCCGGCGACGTCATCGCTCTTGACCGTCAGCATTTCCTGGAGGGCATAGGCGGCGGAATAAGCTTCCAGCGCCCACACCTCCATTTCGCCGAAGCGCTGGCCGCCGTACTGGGCCTTACCGCCCAGGGGCTGCTGCGTGACGAGCGAGTAAGGCCCGACGGCCCGGGCATGAATCTTGTCGCTGACCAGGTGGTGCAGCTTCATCATGTAGATCACGCCCACGGAAACCTTGTGCGCGAAGGGCTGGCCGCCGCGGCCGTCATAAAGCAAGGTCTTGCCGGTTTCCGGCAGGTCGGCTTCATTGAGCATCTCGCTGATACGCTTCTCGGCGATACCGTCGAAGATCGGCGTTTCAATATACATATTGTTTTTGGCGCAGACCCAGCCCAGCGAAGTTTCCAACAGCTGTCCCACGTTCATGCGCGACGGCACGCCCAGGGGGTTGAGCACGATGTCCACGGGAGTCCCATCCGGCAGGAAGGGCATATCCTCCTCCTTGACAATGCGCGAAACAACACCCTTGTTGCCGTGGCGGCCGGCCATCTTATCGCCGACCTCCAGGCGCTTCTTGCTGGCGATATAGACCTTGACCTGCTTTATGACACCGTCATCCGGCTCATCGCCGCTCGACAGGCGGTCCATGGCATTCTCGCGTTCCAGTTCGATCTCGGAGAATTTGTTCTTGTACTCGCTGATGATGCCGTGAATCTTGACCTGGATCGGACTGGGATCGATTTCCACATGCTCGCTGAACAAAGCCATCTTGCGCAGCAGGGTCTTGGTGATCTTGCGATTGGCGGGAATGATGATCTCGCCGGTCTCGGCATTAACCACGTCCAACGGGATCTTTTCGCCCAGCAGGACGTTGCTCAGGGCCTCGGTCAGCACCTCGATCAGATTCTGGCGCTTCTCCTTGTAATCATCCTCGACCTGCTTGAGCTGCATCCGGCGTTCCCGCGCGGAAAGTTTTTCACGTGACACGGTTTTCTGCGAGGAAACGTTGACGTCCATCACGATGCCGTAAGCGCCGCTGGGCACGGTCAGCGAGGTGTCGCGCACATCGGCGGCTTTTTCGCCGAAAATCGCGCGCAGCAAGCGTTCCTCCGGAGCCAGTTCCGTCTCGCTCTTGGGGGTGACCTTGCCCACCAGGATGTCCCCGGGGCCCACACGCGCACCGACGCGAATGACGCCGTCGGCGGCGAGATTACGCAGGGCCTCCTCACCCACATTGGGGATGTCGCGGGTGATTTCCTCGGGCCCGAGCTTGGTGTCGCGGGCGCTGGCCTCGAACTTCTCGATGTGGACGGAGGTGAACATATCCTCGCGCACCACGCGCTCACTGATCAGGATGGCGTCCTCGAAGTTGTAGCCGCCCCAGGGCATGAAAGCCACCAGGATATTGCGGCCGAGGGCCAGATCGCCATTGTCCGTGCTTGAGCCGTCCGCCAGCACCGACCCGCGCGACACCTTCTGTCCGACGGCCACCACCGGCTTCTGATTCATACAGGTGCCGGCATTGGTGCGCATAAACTTGCACAGGTTGTATTCCTGGCACTGGCGCGGATCGACAGCTTCTTTTTTCGGCATTTTCCCGTCCGGGGTGACAACAATGCGTTGCGCCGACACATAAGCCACGCGCCCGGGCGCCTCCGCCATCAGCACATTGCGCGAGTCGAGGGCCACGCGTCGCTCCAGGCCGGTAGCCACATAGGGCCGCTCGGTGCGCAGCAGCGGCACGGCCTGGCGCATCATGTTAGAGCCCATCAGGGCGCGGTTGGCGTCGTCATGCTCCAGGAAGGGAATCAGGCCGGCCGCCACGCTTACCACCTGCTTGGGCGAGGCGTCCATGTACTGTACTTCATCCTTGGCCTTTTCCAGCGAATCGCCGCGAAAACGCACTGCCACCGTCTCGCTGGTGATGTTGCCGCGGTCGTCCAGCGGCGTATTGGCCTGGGCAATGACGTAATTTTCCTCCACATCCGCCGGCAGGTATTCGATCTCGCCGGTAACACGACCGTCAACCACCTTGCGGTAGGGCGTCTCGATGAACCCGAACGCATTCACGCGGGCATATGTACTCAACGACGAAATCAGCCCGATATTGGGGCCTTCCGGCGTCTCGATCGGACAAATGCGGCCGTAGTGGCTGCTGTGCACGTCACGTACGTCAAAGCCGGCGCGTTCGCGGCTCAAACCGCCGGGGCCCAGCGCGCTCAGGCGGCGCTTATGGGTCATTTCCGCCAGCGGATTGGTCTGGTCCATGAACTGGCTCAACTGGCTGCGGGCAAAGAAATCCAGCACGGAGGCCGAAAGCGACTTCGGATTGATCAGGCGCTGCGGCGTGATTTTCTCCACGGTCGTATCCAGGAAGACCATGCGTTCGCGCAGGGTTTTCTGGGTGCGGGAGAGCGCCAGGCGGCATTGGTTTTCCACCAGTTCCCCCACGGTGCGCAGGCGGCGGCTGCCCAAGTGGTCGATATCATCGATCGAGCCCTTGCCACGGTGCAAATTGATCAGGTAGCGCAGGGCCTCTATCACGTCGTCGACATCCAACGCCCTCAGATCCTTATCCTTTTTAAGTTTCAGCTTCTGATTAATCTTGTAGCGCCCCACCCGGCCCAGGTCGAACCGGCGGGAATCGAAAAACAGGTTTTTGAGCATCTGGCGGGCATTGTTGACCGTCGGGGGGTCGCCCGGCCGCAGACGCTTGAAGATTTCCTTGAGCGCGTCCTCCTCGGAATGCGTGGTATCCTTCTGGAGATTGCGCAGGAAGACGCCTTCATCCCAGGACACATCCACGACCTCGGCTTCACTGAAACCGGCGGACTTCATCTGGCCGAGCAGGCTGAGGGTGACCGGTTCGTAGCGGCGCCCCAGCACCACCTGCGAATCGACATCGATGACATCCTCCTTCAGCACCTTGAAAGCCAGCTTCTCATCAGTCAAGTTCGCGTTGACATCCAGCTTTTCCAGCTTGTAGTAGAGGTTGAGCAACTGTTCATCGCTGCTGAAACCGACGGCCCGCAGGAAGGTCACCGCCAGGAACTTGCGGCGGCGATGCTGCCGGTCCAGATAAATATTGATCAGATTGCTGGCATCGAACTGCACTTCCACCCAGGAGCCGTGATCGGGGATCAAGCGGAACGAAAAAATGGTGGAGCCGTTGGTATGAATGGACTTCTCATAGCAAATACCCGGCGAACGGTGCAACTGGCTGACGACCACGCGGTAGGCGCCATTGATCACAAAGCTGCCGTTTTCAGTGATCAGGGGGATTTCCCCCATGTACACTTCCTCCTCGCAGATTTCATCGCCATTCTTCAGGCGGAAAGTGACATAGAGCGGTGCGGCGTAGGTTTCGCCGTTGCGCAGGCATTCGTAGGGAGTGCGTTTGGCGGGGGCCAGATTATACTGCACAAAATCCAGAACGAAACGTTCATCGTAACTGGTAATCGGAAAGAGCTCCTTGAAAACTCCCTGTAACCCGATATTTTTACGCTTGGCCGGCGCGATATCCGCCTGCAGCATCTCCCGGTATGAGCCGGTCTGCAGCTCGATCAAATCGGGCGGATCGATGATTTCCTTGAGTTTACCGTACTTGATTCTGTCAACCATTGCGCCTATTCTCCGTTAAATTACCGGAACTATCCGCAACCAAACCTGCCGCCGCACCAAAAAACAAAAACATTACTGATCCGGCCCGCGACGGCTCACGCAACCGCATATGCCGTCCGCGGGAACCGGATCGCAATGTTTAAAGATTCCACTTTGCGGAATCCCCGGTTTACTTGATTTCGACTTTGGCGCCCGCAGCTTCCAACTTGGTCTTGAGCTGTTCGGCCTCTTCCTTGGTCACGCCTTCCTTGACCGGTTTAGGAGCGCCTTCGACAAGATCCTTGGATTCCTTCAGACCCAGTCCGGTGATCGCGCGCACTTCCTTGATCACCTGGATTTTCTGGCCGCCTATTTCAGCCAGCACCACGCTGAACTCGGTCTGTTCGACCGCCGCCGCGCCAGCGCCGCCAGCCGGAGCCGCTGCCATGGCCACGGGAGCCGCCGCCGACACACCCAGGCGATCTTCCAGAGCCTTGACCAGCTGCGAGAGTTCCAGCACGCTGATACCCTCGATCCAGTCGATAAATTCGGCCATCTTGCCTTCAACCTTCACTTCAGCCTTCTCCTCGGCCGCCGTGGTCGCTTCATTCACATCCGTCATGATACTGTCTCCTCCTACCTGAACCTACACAATTTACCGCGACTCCAGCAGCCGCGATTCACACCGCTGAACATTCCGCACGCCGCCCGGCGCTAGGATTGACTTTTCTTATCCCCGGCCGCCTGCAGCACATAAACCAGGCTGGCCAGTTTCTGCCGCATGACACCCGCGAGTTGCGCCATGGGCGCCGCCAGGGTACCGGCCAGCATGCCGTACAGCACCTCGCGCGCCGGCAATTGGGCAATGGCCTCAACATCTTCGGCATTCAGCAGACGCCCCTCAAACACGGCACACTTGACGGCCAGTTTCTGATTAGCCTGGGCAAATTTCTTGAGCTCCTTGATGACCTCAATACCATCGCCGCCCGTAACCACCGCCAGCGGCCCGGGAATGCGCCCGGCGACCTTGTCCAGCGGCAGGCCGGCGACGGCCTTGTGAAACAGGGTGTTTTTCACCACCTGCAGACGGGCGCCATGACCGGACAAGCTGCGGCGCAGGTCGTTGAACTGCACCACCTGCATACCGGAATAATCGGTCATGACGACAAATTCGGACTGCTCCAGGCTGGCCCGGATTTCATCGATGATTGCTTTTTTCTCTATCCTCATAGCTGCACCTGTTATACGGCGAGAAACTCGCGAATCTGCACGGGCAACCCGACCCCCATGGTCGAACTGATGACGCAGTTCTTGATAAAAACACCCTTGGCTGAAACTGGACGGGCATCGCAGATGGCCTTGATCAAAGTCGTGACATTCTCCCCGGTGGCGAAAACCACCACGCGCACATTCTTGCCGGTACCGTGCGGCAGGCTCACGGAACCGCGGACCATTTGATCGGATTTCTTGTAATCAACCCCCAGGCGGAAGGCAACATCCACCATTTCATCAAATTTGGCGCCGGGATGTCCCTTTACGAAGGCAATAGCCTCTTCCAGGGTATAGACCTTACCGGCGTCCAACTGCTCGGCATTCTTGCGATAGCTTTTTCCGTGCTTGGCCATATCAGTCAACCACCTCCACCCCCATGCTGCGCGCCGTTCCCATGATCATCCGGCCCGCACGCTCTTGATCGATTGCGTTTAAATCCTGCTGTTTGGTCTTTACAATCTCGGCGATCTGGGCCCGGGTCAGCTTGCCGACCTTGTCGCGATTGGGCATGGCCGATCCCTTGGCCAGGCCCACGGCACGCTTGATCAGGGAAGCAGCCGGCGGGCTTTTGGTTATGAACGTGAAGGACTTGTCCTGATAAACCGTGATCACCACCGGGATAATCATACCGGTTTGCTGTTGCGTGGCCGCATTGAACTCCTTGCAGAAGGCCATGATATTGACGCCCTGCTGACCGAGCGCCGGTCCGACCGGAGGGGCCGGATTGGCCTGTCCGGCCGGAATCTGCAGCTTAATCATTCCCGTAACTTTTTTTGCCATACAATCCCTCGCCCCGGCGCGGCCGTAAAGCCAGCGCCGCAATCATCCGTTTACGCGGAAACACGTTATACGCGCTCGATCTGCCAATACTCCAGTTCCACCGGCGCCGTGCGGCCGAAGATAGCCACCGACACGCGCAGCTTGCCCCGTTCGGGGTCAACATCCTCAATCACGCCATTGAAGTTCAGGAAGGGACCATCATTGATCTTGACCGTCTCACCCACGGCAAACTCAATCTTGGGTTTAACCTTCTCCTTCTTGTCTTCAATCTGGTACATCACGGCTTCGACCTCGGCCGCGCTCAGGGGCCGGGGGCGCTCACCACCGGCGAATCCGATCACGCCCGGCGTCTCCCGCACATAATACCAGGAACGCTCGTTCAGCGAACCATCATCATTATAAAGAGCCATCTGCACCAGCACATAGCCCGGATAAAACATCCGGGTCACGGTGGTCTTTTTACCCTTTTTGACTTCGGAAACCTTTTCGGAAGGGATGGAGACCTCACCCATCAGGTCACCCATCTCCTCGGTGCTGGTCCTTCGTTCAAGACTTTCCTTAACCCGCACTTCCTTGCCGGTAAGCGTATGCACCACAAACCATTGCTTTTCCATCCGTTACTCCGTGCGCAGGTCACAAAACCATTTCAAGGAACTTCATCAAAATCAGATCGCTGAAACCGACAAATATGGCCAGCGCCACGACGGACAGGATCACCACCACGGTGGAATCCAGCAATTCCGGGCGAGTCGGCCAGGAGGACTTGCGCAATTCCGCCATGACATCGCCAAAAAAATTACGTGTATCGAGCACGATTTGCGTCAATTTCTTCATACGCACCAGTCAGCCAACAGGGCTACACGCCCACGCTTCCATTCAGTATGGCAGGCCAGGGGGGACTCGAACCCTCAACACCCGGTTTTGGAGACCGGTACTCTGCCAATTGAGCTACTGGCCTTCCAATAATATTTCGATCAACGGTATTCGCGATGCAAGGTACGCTTGCCATCGAAACGGCAGAATTTTTTCAATTCCAACCGTTCCGGCGTCTTCCGTTTATCCTTGGTGGTCATGTAATTACGGCGCTTGCACTCAGTACAGGCCAACGTTATCAGTTCGCGCGGCATAATCAACTCCCGGCATAGCGCACCCGGCGGCCGGCCGGCGGCCGGCAGCTGCCCGGCGGCCACTGGCTGCCGGGCAATCCAGCCATTATTTAATCACTTCGATGACCTGACCGGCGCCCACGGTGCGGCCGCCTTCGCGGATGGCGAAGCGCACACCTTTTTCCATGGCGATCGGCACGATCAACTTGACATCCACCTCGACGTTATCGCCGGGCATGACCATTTCCACACCTTCCGGCAGGGTGATCTCACCGGTTACGTCGGTGGTACGGAAATAAAACTGCGGACGGTAGCCCTTGAAGAACGCCGTGTGGCGGCCACCCTCTCTTCTTGACACTGCGCAGCAGACAGCCGACATTGTCGCCCGCCTGGCCCTGGTCCAGAATCTTACGGAACATTTCCACGCCGGTGACCACGGTCTTCTGCGTATCCTTCAACCCGACGATTTCAACTTCCTCGCCGACCTTGACCAAACCGCGTTCGATGCGGCCGGTAACCACGGTGCCGCGGCCTTCGATCGAAAACACGTCTTCGATCGGCATCAGGAACGCCTGATCCACCACGCGCACGGGCTCTTCAATATAGGAATCCAGGGCATCCATCAGTTCCTGAATGCACTTGGCATCTTCCGAATTCGGATCGTCAACATTGACGGCCTTCAGCGCGCTACCGCGCACGATCGGAATCTTGTCGCCGGGGAACTGGTAGCTGGTCAGCAAATCGCGGATTTCCAGTTCCACCAGGTCCAGCAGTTCCGGATCATCCACGGTATCAACCTTGTTCAGGAAAACGACGATGGCCGGCACGCCCACCTGGCGGGCCAGCAGGATGTGTTCGCGCGTCTGAGGCATCGGGCCATCGGAAGCACTGACCACCAGGATCGCGCCGTCCATCTGCGCGGCGCCGGTAATCATGTTCTTGACATAGTCCGCGTGACCGGGGCAGTCCACATGCGCATAGTGGCGGTTGGCCGAGCCATATTCCACGTGCGAGGTGGCAATGGTCAGAATCTTGGTGGAATCGCGGCGACCCTGCGACTCGGAAGCCTTGGCCACTTCATCATAAGAGATGTAGTTGCTGAAGCCCTTCAAGGATTGCACCTTGGTGATGGCCGCCGTCAGGGTGGTCTTGCCGTGATCGACGTGACCGATCGTCCCTACGTTCACATGCGGTTTAGTACGTTCGAATTTTTCTTTTGCCATAGCTACCGTCTCCTTCGCATTACTCGCTTGCCAGCCTTGTTTGCAACACCTATATGGAGCCCACGAACGGGATTGAACCGTTGACCTCATCCTTACCAAGGATGTGCTCTGCCAACTGAGCTACGTGGGCCGATCAACATCCCGGGCAGGGCCGACTCAATAAAATAAAACCGCCGACACTGTCCACCGGCAGCAAAACCGCGGAAACTTGAACACTCGCAAGCGCGAGGATCATCCCGCCGGCCACACCACTCCTGTAATCAACAAAGCTGAAAGACTATCAAATTCCCCGTGTGTGTCAACATGATTTTTAAAAAAAATGCAAAAATCTTGATCGCCTCATCCGCCGCCGGCCAATGTGAGCACCTCAACCCGGTCATGCTCCCGCAACAACCGCTGGGGCCGTTCCGACATCGTTACCAGTTCGTCATTAACCAGGGTGGCCACCCGTCGATCGGGAGCGCACAAGGCCAGCAGTTCATCAAGCTGCGGCGGTCCGGTGTAATCCATAACTTCGCCATTGACACGGATACGCATGACTGATTCAGGCTCCGGCAACAAAAGCCCGGATATGCCGCCGTAAATGATTTTCCATTTCCGTGGCATATTCCCCGGCGTTATCATGCAAAATCTGCTCCAGACGGTCCGCGAAACGCGGGCGGCCGTCGGCATCGCGTTCGGTCAGCACCGAACCGTAACCCACGTGCAATACCTGGCGCAACTCGTCGTTGCCCTCGCCGGACTGCAACAAACGTCCCAGTTCCGCGCCGGACAGTGGGCGCAGATCGGGAATATCCTCGGTCATGGTGCTCAGCTCATAGGTGGCGCGGGCCTGCTGGAAATGCTCCATGGAATAATCGTAGATTTGACGGAAGAAGTCCGGGTCATGCCGGGCGGCAATTTTCAATTCCTCCAGATAATAGGTCCCGGCCGTCTTGAGATGGAAATCAGAGCCCAGCACCTTGGCAATAATCGGGTAAATGCTGAACTTATCACTGCCGGAATGCACACAGATCCGGAACCCCAACTCGCGGCTCAGTTCCGCAATCTGCTGGAGATAAGCTTCGAAATCAGCGGTGTCGCACACCCGGCGCCGGTCCTTGATGCAGGAGTAGTAATCAATGGCCTTCTCGAAATAACCCGGAAAACGAGGGGCGATCTCGTCCACGCGCACATCAGCCTTGCCCAGATCACCCATCAGTTTGCGCACATCATCCAGGCGGGTGGTATGCTCGGTTTCGTCCATCGAGATTTCCGTGGTGAAACCAGCCGCCCCCTTCAATTCCACGGTGACCTGGAACAGCTCACGCAGCCGTGCCACCACGGCATCCAGGCTAATCGACAACTCGTGGGAGACATCGTAGGTGAAATGCGTACAGCCGGCGTTGGCCGCCGCGGTAACTTCTGCGACATTGCGCAGGTGGTCGCCATCGGCGCCCCAGGGCCGGCGCAGGTCGGCGGCGAAGGCGCTCACGGTGGCGCTGTCGATGACCTCCTGGAAGCTGCGGCCGGTGCGCTCGATCTCGCGCGCCGACTGCTGGGCCAGCATGATGTTGAGATTGAACTTGGCGGCGACACGCGCCTGAACCTCATTGCCCAGGATCCAGGGTGAACGATAGCCTAACCCGAAAACCGGGGTCTCAGTGAGCACGGCGGGGCTGGTATGGGGATATTTGGCGCGCAGATCGACGGGATTGACTTTTTCCATTGCAGAAACCTTATAATGAGTTAGCGAATTCGTTCCGGCCACACACCGTAACTCTAAAAACTTATAGTTCGTTTGACGCGCCAGGTCAAGCGCGTTCGACAGGACTCTGCGATTCAGACACTGGGGAGGGGGCGGCGTGGCATCGGGTCCGCAGGCGATGCGGATTGGGGGGGGCAGCCATGGCAACCAATGGGAGGCAGGCTGTAGTGTGCGTCGGGGTGGCGGATAGGGTGCGGTTTTGCTGTTGACGGATCGAGGGTGCAAGTTTCCGTGAGGGGTGGGTGCAAGTTG
>JAIVGW010000031.1 GCA_020201415.1 Lentisphaerota bacterium | reverse complement strand
CGAAGCCATCAACCTGATGCAAACCGGCGAGCAGGCCTTGAACTCCGGCAAGCCCGATGCCGCCGCCCCTGACCTGGAAGCCGCGCTGCGCCTGGCGCCGGAAGACTACACGGCGCTGCTGCTGCTGGCCAAATGCCGGATGATGCAGAACCACGCCGCGGAAGCCGGCACGCTGGCGGGCGCCGCACGCAATGCCTACCCGAACGAACCGCAGGCCGTCCATATCGCGGGCCTGGCGAACCTGGCGCAAAAGCGGTATGCCGAGGCCTATGAAAACTTCAGGGATTACGACCGGCGGCTGCCGGGCAATCCCTTCAATCCGTTCTTCCAGGGGCTGGCGCTTGAGGGTCAGGGCCACCGCGAGGAAGCCGCCCGCCGCTACATCGCTTTCCTGCGCAATGTGCAGCAGGGCGAACAGGCTCAACACGCCCACCGACGGCTGGTGGAATGGGGCTATATCGCGCCCCCCGCGCAACGCGGCGCCTGAGCGGCAGGATTTTGTTTGTAATCCGCGGCTAATGATTGATCGCCATCCATCAAATCCGCGGATGGTTGATTATTTCGCCCCCGCCGCAGAATGAGAGACGACGCGGTTTGACTTGATCCCCAATCTCAAGTCCTCTTTTTTGCCGGGGCGACAAAGTTCTTCAGCGCCTGGATCGTTGCATCTCTCTCACCAAATGCGCCCATACGGCCGCAGTTCACCCAAAAATCGCCGAACACGTATTCGCCTGTGTGCTTCTGCACGAAAGACCAGTAGCGGTCCCAGGCTGCCAGCGCCTGGCGGGCCTGTTTTATCGATGCTGCCCGACCCGGGGCCGGCTGGATGCCGGCCGGTGGCTTGACGCCTTGCTCCCCCGCGCCGGCAAGGTTTTTGTAAAATTCCTGTGTGCGGCACAGCGCTGCAAGGTAAAGCTCGGCATACCGTAGCCCCTTGCCGAGGAACGACACCCGCCGCATGAGCGCCTTGTCCGGCTTGACCGCATGCGCGGCTCTGTTCAGATCACGTCGCCGCTCTTTCAGGAATTCCACGGGATACAGATGGGTCAGGATACAGATGGGTCAGGGCCAGGCGCGCTTCGGGCGCATCGGGCAAGTCGGTTGCACTTTTTGTCTGCTTCCAGCGTTCGGCGAATTCGAGAAAGTAGCGCTCAATATGCCCAGCTGCCGGACCGAAGCCCCTGAGACAGTAATCCTTGATCACTTGATCGACAGACACGGACCTGTCCCACAGCAGCCGGCCAAGAAGATAGTAATTAAGTCCATTTACCGCGAACCCCATGCTCGGCTGGCTGGCAAAGTAACGGGCGCCGGCCCGGTAGTACATATTGACCGTGGACGCGATCAGTTCGGGAAAAAGACGCGGCAGCTCCGGCCACACCCCGTTGGCATAGTATTCATAAATCCCGAGGGTGCGCACTTTGCCGGAGAGGGAATCCAGCAGGCGCTTCTCGGACTTCAGGATGTTCCGGTTCCAGAAAGAATTCCCCATCATGCAAAGCTGGCCGACAATTCGCGGGTCGAGAACTTCACGAGCAGGCGCGTTGCGGAACGAGCTGTAAAGCAGAACCAGCAATTTCTTGCCGGGATGCCGCCGGGCAACTTTCCGCATGGCCTGGTTGGCATTGCGATAAACCAGGTCGCTGACGGATTTCGTGATAACCGAGCGCCCGGTTTTGGAAAACTCGTTGGTGATCCGGTCAAAATGGCTCTCGTCATGCCTGGAGACAACCCGCTTGCGGCACTCGCTGCATTCACAACCGGCCTTTCCGTCGTTCAGTGCGATACTGCACACGTCCAACCCCGGATCCGCCTCAAACTGTGCACACGCATAGTCCGCCATCAGTTCCGCGACCCGGGGATTGGAGAGACACGGCTGATTGTCGTGTTTGCCGTTGCGGAATATATTGTCGCGCCGGCCGTTCACCAAGGCATACAGGTCCGGTTCACTTTTCCCGTAGATTTCAGGCGGGGCAATTTCGCACCAGCGATGCCCATCCATAACCTTGACGCCGCCGAATCGGTTACGGCGGCACCACAGGCCGAATTCCGCCTGGTAGGAGGCCGGCAACCGCAACAGCGCGTGGCGCGTGGTCACCAGATCTACGCCACCGCCCTTGTATGCATACATGGCGCCGCCGACCTGCAGGGCGCGCCAACTGAAATCAGGACTCCGGCGCACGATGCCTGCCGGGACGCTGACAGTCTGCAATCTCGGCGCCACCTCGCCGCCCGGCCCCGGCCAGAGCCAGCGGACGCCCGCCGCGGTTTCCAGAAAATAATAGACTGCGTGGAACAGTCCCTGTACGGTTCGCGCTTTCAGGCGCACCTCGTTTTTGCCGGCGGTAATCAGGAATTCCTCTGCCGCGAGCTCGCAGCGGGGGTCCAGGTCCAGAACCAGGGATGTCGCATATCCATCTTCGTATTGGGGAATCGGTTGACCCGCCACCTTTTCCAGGTATTGGACAAGTTCATCCGCCGGCCCCAGCATGGCCTCCGCGTTCTGGGGAGGCCACCGGAAGAGGGAAAAAAGCACTTCGTTATCCTTGATCAAAAAAACCCGGTCATTGCTTTTCTTCGGCATTGTGTCATCCTGATTTGGTGTGAAATGGAACATGCGCCATTATCATGAATCCAGAAATCGGAACTCCAGATCGTGCTTTGCGTATCCCGCAGTCCCACATGCCCCCTGGCACAAGCGATCGTTTGGCCGGGGTCCGACTTGATTTTTAATCTAAGACGCCGGTGAACGGATTGTCAAGCGGGATATTCCTTGTTGGACATTCGCCATTTTTTTAGATGAGCCATATTTAGAGCATGGCGGCTTGACGCCGCCTTACACTTGCGGTATTTAATGGATTATAAGCAGAGAGATATTGCCCGACAACCGGCCCGCCGGGGCCCATGAAAGGACGACATGCAAAAGCACCCCAACATTCTACTGATTACCGGAGATCATGTGCGGCACGACGCAGTGGGCTGCAACCTTGATCCGCAACAGGATCACTGCCTGGCAAGGGCGGCGCAAACGCCCAACCTGGACGCCATCGCCGGCGATGGCGTGACCTTTTCCAACAGCTTCACCTCCGACCCGATTTGCGTGCCGGGCCGCGCCAGCCTGACCACCGGACGTTACCCGCACAAGTGCATCGGCTGCAAGGGCAACAAGGGCCTGATCAAGGACGAGGAAGTCAAACTGGCGGCCTACTTCGCCGGCCACGGCTACAGCACCTGCGCCATCGGCAAGCTGCACTATGTTCCCTACGCGCCGCCCGGCCAGCCGCGCCTGTTGCATGGGTTCGAGCATGCGGAACTTTGCGAGGAAGGCCGTATCATCAGCCATTTCGGCCCCAACGGCGACGTCAGCGGCCTGGAGGACTACCACGATTACCTCAAATCCGTGGGCTGGGACGGCTACGAACGCGCGCATGGCATCGGCAACAACGATGTTCACCCGTCCCCCTCACCCGTGCCGGAAGAGCACCATGAGGAGGCCTGGGTGGCCGCGCGCTCCATTGAATGGTTGAAAGCGCATCAACAGCAGAATCCCGGCAAGCCCTTCCTGCTGTGGTCCTCATTCATCAAACCTCATCCGCCTTACGACCCGCCCCAGGAATGGATCGCAAAATTTGATCCGCGGCGCATGCCGACACCGCTGGGCGCCGGCAACGAGGAACTGATGGCCGGTCGCGATATTGAACTGCGCACCAACCGTGAAGGTTACGGCTGGGACCGGCTGGCGCCTACTGCCATACAGCTGATCCGGGCCTACTACTGCGCCATGATGAGCTTCCAGGACGCCATGATCGGCCGCATTGTCGACCACCTGTCCAAGGCCGAGCTTTACGATGACACCATCGTAGTCTATACGGCCGACCACGGCGACCTGCTGGGCGATTTCGGCCGGTTTTTCAAAACCAACATGATGGACGGCTCAGTCAAGGTGCCGCTGATCATCCGGGTGCCGGGAATGAATAACGGCGGCGAAAGCCGCCGGCCGCAATTGGCCGGTCTGCAGGATGTGCTGCCGACGCTTGCCAGCCTGGCGGGACTGCCGGTCCCGGCGGGATTGGATGGCATTGACCTCAAGCCGGCCATCAATGATCCGGAGGCGCCCAGCCGCAAGTTCTACATATCCCAGACCGCCGACTCCCCTCATCAAAAATACATGTTGCGCACGGAACGTTGGAAATACATCTACACCGAAATCGGCGGCGTGGAAGAGTTGTACGACGTTACCCAGCACAACTACGAGCTCTACAATCTGGCCGGCAACTCCGAACATGAGCAAACGTTGCGTGAAATGCGCGAGGAACTTTGCAAATGGTGCCGGGAGAACGAGGACTTTGAAATGCTCGACGAAGCCGGCAACCTGCGGACATCGGATCCGAGCAATCAGCTCAGCATCAAAGGCATCCAGATCGGCCGCCTGGGTTGGCGTAAATTCTGAGGACGCGGCAGGCGCGGTCGGCGCTCCGGCGCCGGCCGCGCTCTTCAGCCGGAAGGCGGTTTGGCACGTAACATCCGCCAGGCGGCAGCCAGGCAAACAAGGAGCGCCGCCAATTGCAGCCACAGGGTCCACTGCGGCGGCGCGAAGCGCAGGGTCACTTCATGCAGGCCCGGCTCCAGCAGCACACCCTGGAACAAGTAGTCCACACGCCGCACCGGTTGCTGCTCGCCATTGACCCATGCACGCCATTGGGGATTGTATTTTTCCGATATGCGCAGCATGGCCGGTACGGCACAGGAGACGCTCAGCCGGATATAACCCGACCGGTAAACCGAGCGTCGCACCATACCGACAGCGCCCTCACCGGGCGCGGGCGGCAGATCCTCCGCCCATTCCGGCGGCACCAGCACCTGATTGAACACCTCAAAATCCGGCGCAACCAGCCGCCGCAACGCCGCTTCGTCATCGAGCACCTGCCAGTCCGCCACCAGCGCATAGCGCGGCGCCGGCGCCTTGAACCGCAAAACCGCATGCTGTCCGGGCTGCTGCCCGGTGGCGGGCTGAACCGTTACGCCGGCCCCGCCGGGTCCGGACGCCACATTGTAGGCATACACGACCTCCAACGCCTCCCGCAAAGAGGGATCCTGGGATACCTGGTTCCAGAATTGCGCCGGCGCCAACACATGGCTCACCGCCAACAACTGCCAGAAACGTAATGGATGCCGGCCAACGGCCTCCAAAAAACGCTGATAGTCGCGGGTCATACGCGGCATCTGCGTGATATTAACCGTGCGGATGCCATGATAAGGCAGCAGCACCGACAACCAGAAATTGTAAAATCCGTCCTGACTGGTCAAGGCCACCCGCCGGTCCGGCTGCTCCTGCCGCAGCAGACGCACCACCTCGTTTTCCGCCAGCGCGGCCCGCGGCATGGTCTTGATGTAATGCCGTGACAGCCACAGGGCATCCAAAGCCACCAGCGCCACCAACAGCCAGGGCACAAACCGCCGCCAGCGGGCGGCGCCCCGCCGGCACAGCCGCAGCAGCACCGCCGCCAGCAACGCCATGCCCGCGGCGTGCCACAGGGCCGTCACTTTATTGCTCACGATCACAACGCTATAATCGCCCCAACCCCGTGCGGCCAGGCGGCGCGCCAGCATGGAAGACTCCGCATCCGTAAACATCGCCCACAACGCCAGCAGCCCGGCAGCCAGAAACAGTCCCCAGACAAACCGCGCCAACCAGACCGGCAAAACCGGCGGCCCACCGGCCGCCACGGATGCCTCCGGCAGTACTGATCCTTTTTTCTGTTTTTTGCCAGCCATCAATCAATCCTCCGGCACTTCAAACACCCGGCGATAGACCACGGCGCCGGTACGCGAGGTCCAATCCACGGTAGGCCGCAAGGCCACGGCCCGCGACTGGGTATCTACAAATGCATTGGGGCGCAACACCAGGTAGGGCTCCTCCGGCGGACCCTTGCAGCCGGAGCCACCCACCTGCGCCCAATCAGCGTCATTGTATCCCGGCAGCCACCAGGCGCCGGGCGGGTTGACGGCATGCCGCCAGTCCGGCGCGGTGTAAACATCGCCGCCGTGCGTGCGCAGGTGCAGCTGCACCCAGTCCGGATAGGGCCGCGGCTGGCATTGCAGCGCCAGCACATGGCGACCCGGCGGCAACTTCAGTTCCATCACAACGAACTGGTCCGGCGTCCCGGCCTGCAGCACCACCTCACCGTTCAAAAACACGCGCGCGGGCATATTGGCATTCAACCCCAGCAAGGCAACCTGTGGCTGCTCCGCAAAATTCAGCAACTGCCGGGCCTGCCGGCGGGCCTCCTCATCCGTCACTGCCCGCAGCGTCTCATGCAGCAGCCCCGGCAGCCGGTCCGGCTCCATGCGGGCGGCATAAACAGTCCGGCGCACCCGTAAAACATCCGCAAAAGGCTGCTCCGGCTGCTTCATTAAAATACCATCGATAAATTCCAAGGCGCCGGTGTAATCACCGAAACGTTCGTAATTCAGAAGATGCAGCATCACCCCTTCCGGGCCGGCCGCATCCGGCGGCGGCGCGCGTTCCGCGGCAGGCGGCAGCGCAACCGCCGCGGCGGGCTCCGCCAGGTAATACCAGGCCAGACTCTCGATCCAGCCGCGGCTT
>JAIVGW010000264.1 GCA_020201415.1 Lentisphaerota bacterium | reverse complement strand
TTTTTATTATGCTTGATATGGCTGCCGTGCTTCTCCACAATATTTACAACATGGCATTCCATATCATCTAAGGATTGTAGAATGTTTTGATCTGCGGCGTTAATAGCGCATGAATAGAAAAGAGGCTCTTGAAATTAAAATTATGGAGGTTGTTTATGGTCTGGCGGTCTTTGTTGGCGTCGGTTTTGTTGTTGACTGTTTTATGTCCTCGGGCTCCGGCGGTGGAACGTTTTCCATTGGTGGTGAATGATGTTTCCAGTCTGGATGAGCCCTGGCCCTTGATCGGTGGACTGCCGTTTCCGGAAGGCCGGCTGCATGATCCTGGCTTAATCAGGATCATGTGTGATGGCGAGGAAGTGCCGGCGCAGATTGATGTGGCGGCACGTTGGCTTGACGGCAGTATTCGTTGGGCTTTGGTGGGGCTAACCGGCAGTCCGCAGGGCCGTTACCATGTCGAGTTCGGACCAGCAGTCAGCCGGGCGCTTCCTCCAAGGCCGCTAAAATTGCATGAAGATGGCGGGCGGTTGACGGTTGATACCGGCGCGGCGTTGTATGAGTTTGAACCGGATCAACTGCTGCCGGATAGCCTGACCATGGATGGGGTAACGATTTTCGCCGGGGCGGGCGCCGGCGCATACCTGGTGGATAATCAGGGCCGGACGGCAAGGGTCAGCGGCGACGCCGCGGAAATTACCAGCGAGGTTATCAAGTCCGGCCCACTGCGGATGGTGTTGCGGCGTGAAGGCTGGTATGTAAACAAGGACGGTGAGCGCTTTGCGCGGGCGCGTGTCTGGTTTTACCTGGCAGCCGGCAGCCCCGCTTTGCGGGTGACACATTCCCTGGTGTTTACCGAGGACACCAATGACCTGTGGGTTCGTGATTACGGGCTGGAATTCAATACGCCGACAGCGCCGACGGAAGTTGCTTTTGCCGTGTCGGAGCCGCCGCCGGCTGACGCGGAACCGCGGCCGGCCGCCGGCCGATCAGTCGAGGAGTTGGAGGCCGAACGGCGGCACAACCTGGCCGAACTGTATTCCGCGGGATTGTACGCAAGTCCCCAAAATCTATTCAAGGCGGCGCCGGAAGGCGACGAGGTTTACATGTTGCAGGACCGTTACCCGCATGCCTTGGAACGCGATTTTCGCGCGGTAATAGCCCGGACCCCGGCATCAAACCCCGGTGGCAACCTGTTCACTCATGATTGGCTGGCCTGTATGGAAGTGGCCGGGGATTGGGGTGAAGCGCGTTATGCCACGCATTCGTTGGCGCTGGTCCTGCCCCAGCTGGCGCCACGTTTTCCCAAGGAGATTGCCTTTAGTCCGCAGGGCGCGCGCCTGGCCTTCTGGTCCGGTCGCAGCGGCCGGGAACTGGATTTTCGCTCGGTAACGCTGGTGAATGAATATTGGCAAAAATGGTCGCACAGCGCCTTCAAGGCTTTTCGCAGTCAGGTGAAAGGACTCACGCGCAGTGAACGCGCTGCTGATATCATGGCGGCCTATCCCAGCAATGCCCGGGGCGCTGCGCGCACGCATGATGCCTGGTTGCTGCCGCGGGTAAAGACAGCCGATGACGCGACGCTCAAGCAACGCGCGGCGGCGGCTTCGTACCAGCCGTTGCTGTTGGCCGATCCTGTTTGGTTGACGGCTACCGCCGCTGTCGGCTGGCCGATGCATCCGGAAGATTACGCGCGGTTCCCGGAGGCGGAGGCCGGTATTGATTCCTATTGGAATACGCTGATGGGCGGTCAGATTTATAATGCAGGACTGCGCCGCGCCGGGTTCATCATGTGGGGCCAGAACGTCAATCTGCACGGGCCGTTCTCCTGGTTCCGCATTTCGCGCATGACGGATTACGGCTTGCGCCGGTCCGTCTGGGGCCTGTTCGCCCGCAGTGGACACAGGCGTTATTATGACTATGCTGCCCGGTTCAACCGCTTTGCCGGCGATTGGGAGCTGGGGCATTGGAATGCCGGCGGCAAATTCAAGGGCGGTTTCGTCAGCGATGCCAATAATGATGTCCCGCTGCATTGGGGTAGCACTACCGATCTGCGGGGATCAACCCTTGATATTACCGGGCATAGTGTCGTGAATTGGTTGTTGGAGCATTATCTTACGGGTGATGAATATGCCTTGGAATTGGTGGACATGCTTGCCGAGGCTTATAAAGAACGCGGTGACGCTGAGATGGACCGTCTCTATATCTCCCATATTAATGTGCTCAGCGAAATTTATGCCCATACGCACGATCCGGAAATCCTGCGCCTGGCGCAGGCGCACGTCGACTTGTTGATCGACGAGGATAACCCCGTCGGGCTCAGCGATGAAAACATCAACCATGGCGTTTTTTATAAAACCCACCGCTCGCAGATGGCGCTATACGATTATTATCAGGCTACCGGCGATGAACGGGCGCGCGAGGCATTTCTGCGCAGTATCGATTACAAATACCGGTTTCACCATTTGTTTGACCGGCGCAATCTGGCGGGAACGCGCGGGCCTTTCGCCCGCAGTTATTCCCTGCTGCTATACAGCGTAGCCTATCTCTGGACCGGCCGTCCGGCTTATCTGCAGGTGATCAACCGGCAGTATGAGGAATTTCTGGAAGGGACCAGATCTGGTGTCGGAGGCGGGTTGATCGGCCAGATGAATTCATTCCTGGGCTTGCCGACGGCGTTGAAAGTCCTGGCTGACGCCTCTATGCCCATCCAACCGTTCCCCCTGCTGGAGACGGATGCCGGATCGCCGCTGACTTTCAGCAAAGCCGTCGGCCAGCCGGTGGACATCGAGTTGTATGTCAGGACGGCTGATCGTTTTGATAAAAATACCGTCCTGACACCCGTGGTCCGGCCGCCGTCCGGCGTCGCCCTGCCGTCCGGATCGGTTGATCTGGTTGTGGAGCAAATGTACACACAACAACATGCCGGCCGCCAGGATCCGCGCCGTTGGTCCGTGCGACTGACCATGCCGGCTCAGGCCCCGGCCGGATCTTATATCGTTGAAATCCCCCAGGCCGCTACCATTGCCGTGCTGGCGGGCAATGTGGCGGAGATGGCGTTCCATGCGGTTGAATAATTCAGGCGCTTGGACTATCTGGCACCCATGCGATCATCTCCATGGGTTATTGAAGTTTGCCCGTGAGCAGAGTCGTGTTTCAGCTGGTCTCAGATCAGCAGGGCCGTGATAAAACAGGCGCTGAAAAGCAGGTAGGATCGGGCGGTGCGTTGGTCGATGTTGTGCCAATTGTGTGCTTCATGATGCAGCACGGTGTATAGCGGGATGAAGAAACCCGATAATCCCAGGACGGCCAACATAAGCCCGCGATTGTCTACGAGGCCGGCCCACCTGATTGGCAGCAGGCTTAGACCGGCTGCCAGCACCAGCAGGGGGTATCCCCAATGAGCACGGCGGCCCAGGTGGTGCGCCAGAGTGCGGAATCCGGCGGCCCGGTCGCGGCCGCGGTCGCGCAGATTGTTGCCGTATAAGATCGCCGTGCTCAGACATCCCATTGGCACACCGATTAACCAGGCCTGACCGGAAAGCATTCCATTCAGGGTCAGGACCGTGGCGGCTGTCAGCAGTGGTCCGGTCAGCAGGAAGACCGTGACCTCGCCGCAACCTCGGTATTTCAATCCCAGTGGCGGCGCTGTGTACCAGTAACCGCCGGCCAGCCCGGCCAGGCCCATCAACCACAGCGCAGGGCCGCGGGCCAATAAAGCCGGCAGCGCGATCATGGGGCCGACCGCAAGAAGTACGTATGCCAACCGCAGCGCCTGGCGTGGCGTCAGCATTTGCTCGGTCAATGCCCAGGTTGAAGGGGCGCCGGCCCGATCCACTCCCTTGATGAAGTCATAATAATCATTGATCAGATTGACGCCTGCATGCAGACAGAGCAGCGCCGGCCAGATCCAAAGGATTAGCCCCCATCGGGTTGGATGGGCGCCGGCGCCGGCCACGACGGCGCCGGCCAATGTCGGAGCGATCACTACGGGAAAGGCGTAGATGCGCAGGATCAATGACCAGCGTCTCAGAGCAGATAGGCGGCTGTGCCAAAGTCGCTTTGGACGGTCCATTCCGCTTGCTATATTCGGATCCATGTGTTCGAAAACAGAAAAACCGACTCTCGCAAAGGCGCAAAGATCGCAAAGTTGGATGAGAAAAGCATAAAAAAAATCGCGGACGCTGCGATTGCGATCCATCGTGAACTTGGTCCAGGGCTGTTGGAGACGGTCTCCCCGAATAAATAAATTCCTTGGCGATCTTGGCGGCTTTGCGAGAGAAAACAAATTCGCACAAGTCACTTCAGCGGACGGAGTACCGCCGCTGAGCTTAGCGTGAGGCGTCAATGGCGCCGGAACAACAGGTAATCAAGGGAATAGCGGCCGGCGCCTTTAAGCATGAACAACAGGCCGGGGAATAAATACAGCAAGGCCAGTTCACGACCGGCGAATCCCTGACCGCCATGCACGACAAAAGCCGCTACGGCCATGGTGACGGCTATCAGTGCGGCGGCGGCGGGCGTGAGCAGTCCGACCAACAACATAATCGAGCCGATGCTTTCCGCGAATGCGGCCATGAATCCCCAGAATACCGCCGGGCCCGGCACTCCCAGTCCGGTAACCGCGCCGCCCAATTGACCCCAGAGCTCCGGGCCGGCGGTCAGTTTTGGCAGGCCATGGGTCAGCAGGGCCAGGGCGATGAACACCCGCAACAGCAGGTAGCCGATGTTGCCGTCCGACGTGGTGTGCCACAGACAGTTTTGGATTTTCTTCATCTTGCATTACTCCTTATGGTTGCCGTGCATGCGCGTTTGATAAAATAAAAACAGTTGTTGCAATTGAAATTACGCAGCCCGCACATGAAATAATGCAGACCAAGACCGGCCCGGCCCTGCAGCGGCAAATAATTTAAGGCTGTGCCGACACTGTCATCCATCAGGGGGATGACCCAGCCCAGGTCAATCGGCCGGAAGGGCAAGGCCGCTCGATTGCGTAAAGCCCGTGCCACATTATTGCCGGCGCGGGCGCCTGAGTAAATGGCAAAGTTGACTGCTTTGCGCAGGTAGTCGCCGCGATGCCGTATGGCGGCGGCGTCGCCGGCGGCATAGACCTGGGGGTGGTCCGGCAGATGCAGGCAGTCCGCAACCAGCAGTCGTCCGTCCGGCAGCGCTGCAGCCTGGTCGGCTGGCAAGCTCAACGGGGCGCAGGTGCCGGCGGTCCGGCAGAGAAAGACGTCGGTTAGTTTTGTCCCCGATGACAGGTCGACGTTGCGGCCGTCAAACCGGATAATTTGGTTGTTGGTCAGAACTTGTATGTCGTGCCGCTGGAGCCAATTTTTTACGCGGTGGCGCTGACGGCTGGACAGAAATGGCAGTATTTCGGCCCCGTGTTCCACCATGGTAATCCGGCAGTGGATCCCTTGGCGGTGTGCGGCGGCACCCAGAGTCGCGGCTAATTCCAACCCCGTGTATCCCGCTCCGCTGAATACTATGTGTGGCTGCGCAGTGCTTGCCAGGTAAGCTGGAAAGTCCTGCCGGATTTTATCCGCATCCGCCAAGGTGGCCAGTGGGTGGG
>JAIVGW010000469.1 GCA_020201415.1 Lentisphaerota bacterium | reverse complement strand
CGGTTGTGCTCCATTCGCATACCTACAGTTTATGGACGGCTTTTCGCCGCTATTTCGATAGTGTCTATTCTCTAACTGTCATTTTCCCGCGGCATGACATGCGCGCCAGTGCCGTCCTGGGACTGCGGTATCTTTTACGTGAGTCCTGGTTTATAATCTGGCGCTATCCCTGGTATTTTCCATATTATGTCCTTTACACCATGGCCAAGGCCGCCGGAACGATTGTTGGACATTACGCCGAGCGGCTGCCACGGCGCGTGACGCGCCTGTGCAGTCTGCACCGGTATCATTGGGATGGGCAACGCACATGATAAATATTAAATTGTCAAGAAATTACACAATATGGCGTCTTTTGCTGGCCGGCGCCCTGTGCTCCACCTTGTTGGTTATGGCCCGGGCGGACGAAACACCGGATCCTGATGACCAGCCCGATCTGCTGCCTGCCCCGCAGGAACTGAATGCCGGCGCCGGGGAGTTGACCTATGGCGTGAACCTGACCTGGGTGCCCGTGCCGGGAGCCCTGGAATATCAGATCTGGCGCAATGCAGCCACCGGGACGGTTGAGACGGCTGAACTCATGGATACCGTCACCAACACCGGTCATCTCGACCGCACTGCACGCCCCATGCAGGAATATGCCTATTGGGTGCGGGCAGGCGACACCAATGAAATCTGGGGATTGTTCAGCGACGCTGCTCATGGCTGGCGGCGTTCGGCAGTCCCGGGGGACTATGATCTGGATGATCTGGCTGATATCGTGCTTTACCATGAGGCTGGAGGGGCCTGGCACTTGCATCTTTCAGGATCCGGCTACGCGCCGCTTGGCTTTACGCTTGGTGGTGTTGGAACTATCGCCATATCAGCCGATTACGATGGGGATGGCCTGGCCGATCCTGCGATTTACCAGGAAAGCGCCGGCTCCTGGCTGATTCTGTATTCTGGTGAAGAATATGCTCCGCATACCATCACCTCCTTTGGCGGCCCGGGCCAGCGACCGCTGGTCGGGGATTTTGATGGGGATGGCCTGGCCGATCCGTCGCTCTATGATGCCGCCTCCGGTTACTGGCGGATCAAGCTTTCCGGGCTGAATCATGAAGAGCAGGTACTGGTCTGGGGCGGCCCGGGCTGGCTACCGGTGCCGGCGGATTATGATGGCGATGGCATTACCGATCCGGCCTTGTATCATGAAATGCTGGGAAAATGGATCGTAATGTTTTCCGGCGAGGGCTATCAGCCGGTTCAGGCTGATTTTGGCGGGCCCTGGCAGCAGCCGGTGCCGGCGGATTATGACGGGGACGGTCTGGCCGATCCGGCGCTGTATCATCGCACGCTGGGTG
>JAIVGW010000214.1 GCA_020201415.1 Lentisphaerota bacterium | reverse complement strand
TGCAAGAACCTCATATATCTGTCAAAAAAATCAATATTTGAAGAAAATCTTACACTTATCAAAGAATCTGTCCGACACCCACTCCCACCGGCCGGATACAAACGGAATTGACACCGTGGCCGGGCTCTTTAGAATCCGCCCAATACATCAATTCAGGAGCAAAATCAATGCAGGAAATCAAACTACTCGACATTACCGGCCCGGAATTCGATCCTCCCGACTGCCCGGACTGGGCCAAGGAAACCGTACCGGCCGCCCTACAACCATACCGCGGCCGCAACGGGCTGCCTGACAGTTACCGCGTCCGCACCTGCGCGCTGGCGCTGACTGTGCAGGGCGTGGATCGTTATCATGCCAACCAGTTCATTGTTTACCGGCCCGAGACGGCGCAATTTCTCTACCGGGACTACACGCCGACCCAGGTTGATTACCGCACAGGCGCCCTGCTGGCCTGCGCGACCCTGGCCGCCGAAGTGACGGCCGGCTGCCGCACCCAGACCGAGCGGGCCATGGCGCTTTTGCAGCGCGGCGCCGCGCGCGTCCGGCATCCGCTTTCCCCTCCTTGCGGGGACCAGGTGCCGCCCGATCGCAACCTGGACGAAGAGGCGCTGCTGCATAGCGGCGCCGGCTGGTGTAACGAACAGGCCAGGGTATTCATCCGGCTCTGCCAGGTCAGCGGCATCCCCGCCCGTATCATCCAACTGTTTTACTCCGACCTGACCACCGGCCATTGCATCGCCGAATTTCACGCCGACGGGCGCTGGTGCATGGCCGATGCCACCTATTTCTGCGTTTTTCCCGGTCCGGACGGCCGCCTGCTGTCCGCCACGGATTGCCATGATCGTGGCAGCGGGCAACTGCATTGCGGGCGGGCCTACCGCCAGAGAATGCTGCAACTGCTGGCCAGGTCCGACGCCGAGCTGAATTTTCCGGATGCCGCCAAGGCCGCCGCCTGGCGCGAGAAGACCGCCAGGGAAAATGTTTCCGATGAAACCCGGGCCGGCAAGCTGAATTGTTTCGCCATCATTAATTATCCGCTGCCGCGCTGAGGCACCGGCCGGGATAATCAACAAAACAGCGCTTTATACTTGCGCAAACCGCCATGGGATAGTAATAGTTTAAACTTCGGCAAATAAGGAACAGCCGGCCTGACGACAAGCAAACACAGGAGCAATAAATGAGCAAAATCGGGTGGGGAGTAGTTGGATACGGTGTCATCGGGAAAAATCATGCCCGGGCGGCGCATATGGTGCCGGACGCCGAATTGGTGGCGGTATGCGACATCGATCCCAAGCGCGAAAAGGTGCTGCGCGAACACGGCTTCAAGGCGCCCTTCTACACC
>JAIVGW010000263.1 GCA_020201415.1 Lentisphaerota bacterium | reverse complement strand
GCTCCCAGGCACATGCGGAGTCGCGGAAAGCCAGTAGCCGCCCGCCGTGATCAGGTCGAACATCTGCGTCAGATAAAAGATGCAGTTTTTCGGGTGGCGCCCCACGGGCGAGTCCGTCATGCCGTAAGCCTGATAACCGGGCAAGGCGGCGGACAAATCCATGAACTGTTGCGTACACATCTCCTGAAAACAAATCACATCCGGCGCGCGCGAACGAATTACCTCGGCGCATAAATCACGCCGGTAATTCCAGGAATTCTCGCCGTCCCGCGCTCCAAAATATCTTATGTTGCAAGTTAGTATTCTCATTTTTTCCTCAAGTTGCCGGATATATGTCGAAAATCCTGTTTGTGTCTTAACATACCATATTATGCAGTACCGAACAGGGAAAACCACGCAGGCGCGGAGACACAAAGTCTCCGCCGCGGGCGGATCTGCTTGTGGCCCGACACAAGACCATCCGTTTCAGTCACTGCTTAATGGTTGGCACATTGAATAAATTGATTATCATATTCTCCTGCTGGGCGTAAGACAAATATTTTGATATGATGGAGGCTCTTGCAAAACGCCACGGGAGCGTTCATCTTCGGCTCACCGAGACGGTTCGCCCTACCCGTTGCGGCAGCAATCCGGGAAGGTAGGGCGAGGCGTCTCGCCGAGCCGCTGGGGTTTTGCAAGAACCTCATATATCTGTCAAAAAATCCAATATTTAAAGAAATCCTGACATATATCAAAATTTATGTCCGACATCCGCTCCTGTTCGCATGAAAAATCGTTGCTTGGCGGCAGTAAAATGATTACGATTAATTAATTGATGATTATCATGAAATCCATCAATATGTAGCCTGTTGGCTGCGGCCGGCTGATGGAGTTGGTGCGGGGGTGTGTGTGTATGCAATGGATGATGACAATTATTTTATGCCTGGCCGGAATCGCCAGTCTGCGGGCTGATGGGATCAAAGTTGTTTGCACTACTTTTCCGATTTACCAGATAACCCGCCAGGTGACGGCCGGACAGCCGGGAGTTACGCTGGATTTGCTTTTGCCGGCCGGCCTGGGGTGTCCGCACGACTATGCCCTGACGCCGCAGGATATGCGCAAACTCGCGGGAGCGGATGTGCTGGTCGTCAACGGCTTGGGGCAGGAAGAGTTCCTGGGCGCGCCTCTGCGCCAGGCCAATCCCGGCGTGACCATCGTGGATAGCTCGTCCGGGATCGAGACGCTGGCCGATTGCCGTCATGATGCGGAGGACTGTGAGCATGCCGCCCATAGGGCCAATCCTCATCTTTTCGCGTCACCGCGTCAGGCGGGGCGGCTGGCGCTCAATATTGCCGAGGGGCTGGCTCAGGCGGATCGTGATCGGGCCGGGGCCTGCCGCCGCCAGGCCGACGCCTGGGCGGCGGTGATGACGGCCCTGGCGGATGATTTTTCCGCGGTAGTGCGGGAGTTGCCCAATAATCGCATTATTCAACCGCACGGAGTTTTCGATTATCTGGCGCGCGATGCCGGTCTGGAAGTAGTGGGCACGCTCCAGCCGCATGGTCACGAGCCCGGCGCATCCGAGATGCTGCGGCTGGTTGGTCTGGCCCGGACGCGCGGCGTAGGCGCGGTGTTCGTCGAGCCGCAATATTCAGACAAGGTGGCCCGCACCGTGGCGCGCGAGTTGGGGGTGCCCCTGGCCATGATCGATCCGGTGGCTTCCGGGCCGGCTGATGCCCCGCTGGATTATTATGAAGCCGTCATGCGGCGTAACCTGGAGACTATCCGTGGAATTTTCGGAGACGGCCGGTGATCTGCAGCCGGCGCCGGCCGTGCTGTTCAGGAATGTAACGGTCAAGGCGGCCGGGATCACGATCCTCGAAGATGTGACTGCCCATGCGCCGGCGGGCGGCTGTGTCGCCATTGTCGGCCCGAACGGCGCGGGCAAGACCACTCTTTTGATGGCCCTGCTGGGACAGCTTACGTATGCCGGATCCATTACCATGGCTGTTGCGTCCGACGGCGCTTCGCCGCGCATTGGTTATGTGCCGCAGCGGCTGCAGTTCGACCGCGGGCTGCCGTTGACGGTGCTCGACTTCCTGGTCATGGGCGAACAGCGCCTGCCTTTATGGCTGGGTGTGCGCGCCGCCGCGCGCCGCCGCGCCCTCTCACTGTTGGCGTCCGTGCGTGCGGAGATGCTGGCCGAGCGCCTGCTGGGAGCGCTTTCCGGCGGGGAATTACAGCGGGTGCTGCTTGCGCTGGCTCTGCAACGCGACCCGGATCTGTTGGTTTTGGATGAGCCGGCGGCGGGGGTGGACTTGCGGGGTGGTTACCTCTTGTGTGAGTTGCTGGAACGATTGCGCCTTGAGCGCGGTTTTACCCAGTTGATGGTCAGTCATGACCTGGGTACGGTTACACACCATGCCACACATGTGATTTTGTTGAACCGACGGGTGGTGGCCGAAGGCCCGCCTGACGCAGTGATGACTCCGGAAAACCTGTCGTCCGTGTTCGGCCTGCACATGGGGCTGGCCGGTCTGAATCTTGGCGAGCGTCATGGTTGCGCCGTCTGCCGTCAGGAGGACCCCCATGCCTGATTTGTCCTGGCTTTATGATTGGTTGACTGCCTGGGCGCCCTGCGCATGTCTGCGGGCGCAGTTCATGCAGCGCGCGCTGCTGGGCCTGTTGCTGGCGGCGCCGATGACCGCGGTCATGGGTGTGCAGGTGGTTAATTTCCGCATGGCCTTTTTTGCCGATGCCATCAGCCATTCGGCCTTCGCCGGAGTGGCCTTGGGGCTGATTTTTGCCGTCAGCCCGGATTGGACCATGCCCCTGTTCGGTGTGGCCGTGGGTCTGGCGATCATGGCCATGCAGCGGCGCAGCGCCCTGCCCACGGACACGGTTATCGGTGTAGTGTTCGCCGCGGTGATGGCTTTCGGTCTGGCTATTGTCAGCCGTGATCGCAATGTGGCGCGCGATCTGCAACTGTTTTTGTATGGCGATATCCTGACGATTACCGAAACCGAAATAGTGATTCAGGCGGCGCTGTTGTTGGCCATCATGCTGTTTCAGTTTCTGGCCTTCAACCGGCTGTTATATATCGGACTCAACCCCGTGGTGGCACGGGCTCATTGCATACGCGTGGCGCTGCATCAGTATCTGTTCGCCGGCTTGCTGGCGCTGGTGGTCATGTTGGCGGTCTGGGCGGTGGGCGTGCTGCTGGTCACGGCCCTGTTGATCGTGCCCGCGGCGGCGGCGCGCAACTTTGCCCGGTCGGCGGGAGGAATGTTCTGGTGGGCGCTGCTTGTCAGCCTGACATCCGCGGTGGCGGGTTTGCTGATTTCCGCACAGGATTGGGCGCGCACCGCCACCGGCCCGACGGTGGTGCTTTGCGGCTTTGTCTGGTTCATTGCCAGCTATGTCGCGGCCTCTGTCCGCCGTCGTGTAAATCCGTGATTTTGTTCATCAGCCGCCTGCGGGCGGCCGCGCATGCTACTGGAGACACAAGCAAGTGCCGGAATGCAACATTGAAATATGTCGCGAACTGAAGGCCCTGTGGCCGTCGGCGCGCCGGGTGCAGTTTCCGCCGCTGCCTGTTTCCGCGGCCGCGCTGCTGGTGGAGGAAATGCGGCGGGTTTTCGGCCGCAGTGTGGTGGTGATTTGTGAAAGCCAGCGTGCGGCTGATGAATTTCAGGCCAATCTGGAAACTTTTCTGACGGATGACCAACTGTTGATCTCGCTGCCGCCGGGTGAGTCCAGTACGGACTGGGTGGACGGTTTGAGCGGCGCGGGTACGCGCTGTCAGGCTTTGTTCCGCCTGGCATTGGCCGGAGCTCCGGTGGCGGTGGTCACCTGCGTGCAGGCTATGCTGCAGACTGTGCCCTCCCGCGCGCGGTTTTTGGAGCAGTCGCTGAAAATCAAGGTTGGCGACTTACGTGATCCGGAGCCACTATCACTTGGTCTGGCGGGCTATGGTTATGAGTTTGTCGGTGAAGTGCATGCACCGGGCCAGGCGGCGCGCCGCGGCGGGTTGCTGGATGTCTGGCCGCCGGGAATGGAGTGGCCCTGCCGGCTGGAGTTTTTCGGCGATCAGGTGGAAACCATGCGCTGGTTCGATCCGGCCGTCCAGCGTTCCCGTGATGCCACGTCCGAGTTGCTGATCATGCCCGTGCATGGCGACACGCCGGATCCTGCCGCCGGCGGATTGGTCACACCGGTGGCGCACCTGCCGGATGATGCCGTTTATTTCTGGCTGGAAGCCGCGGGCGACACGGGCGGGGCAGTCGGCATTGAGGCGCATGCCGAGATGTGTCTGGCGGCCGAGCCTGCTGCCCGGGAGCGGGGCGTGCTGGTGACGCTGGAAGAGTTGCGCGCCACGGTGCGCGCCGCAGGTGATGCCTGGGAATGCTTTGCCGGCAACCTGACCGCGGCGCCTGATGCCATGCCGCTGGACCTGGGATTTCGCGCCCTTGCCGTGCCGGCAGGCGTATCAGCGGACATTGCCGCTCCCGACGTGTTTGAGGCGCGCCGGCGCGCTTGGCTGGAGGCCTTGGCGGCTCGCGCCGGTCCCGGTCGGAAAATCCAGCTGTTTTTCGGCACCGATGGTGCGCGTCAACGCTTCCGTGAACTCTATCCGCAATTGCCTTTTGAGCTTTGCATGGGGCGGATCACCGATGGATTTCAGAATGATGAACTTGGGTTGACCGTGGTCGCGGAGGCCAACCTGATCGGCCGGCGCAAATGGGCCGGCCCGGCCGGTCGCCGGTCCCGCTCCGTCCCGGTGGCGGCGCCTCTGGCGGATGTGACCCAGATTGAACCGGGTGATCTGGTGGTACACATCGAGCACGGCATCGGGCGCTACCATGGCCTGTGTGAGATTGAATTTGACGGCAAACGCCAGGAGGCTCTGGCGGTGGAATATGCCGATAACGCCAAGCTGTATGTGCCGGTGACGCACGCGCACCTGCTCAGCCGCTACGTCGGTTCCGGCGGAAAAGCAGTGGCTCTGCACCGGTTGGGCGGCCTGCGCTGGAAGCGGGAAAAGCGGGATGCGGAAACAGCGGTGCGGGACCTGGCAGCCTCGCTGTTGGAAACACAGGCTCTGCGTAGCGCGCGCACCGGCTTCGCTTTTCCCGTGGACAATCTCTGGCAGCATGAATTCGAGGCGGCTTTTCCATATCAGGAGACGCAGGACCAGGAACGCGCGCTGGCCGAGGTGCGGGGCGACATGCAATCCACTCGCCCCATGGACCGTCTGATCTGCGGCGACGCCGGTTACGGCAAAACCGAGGTGGCCATGCGCGCCGCCTTCCGTTGCGTGATGGCCGGACGGCAGGCGGCCCTGCTGGTGCCGACCACCGTGCTGGCGCAGCAGCATTTCGAGTGTTTTCGTGAACGTATGGCGGATTATCCGGTGCGGGTGGAAATGTTGTGCCGGTTTCAGACTGCCACGACGACGGCGCGTATCCTGCGTGATTTGCGCGAGGGTCGGGTGGCGCTTTACCTGAGCCTGGCCGGGGCGCGTGAGATCAGCGTGATTCAGACTCCGCCCCGGGAACGCCGTCCGATTGAGACCGCCGTGACGCGGGCCGATGACGTCGTCATTCGTGAGGCCGTGTTACGGGAACTTAATCGCGGCGGCCAGGTATTCTATGTTTACAACCGTGTGATGAGTATTCAGGCCATGGCCGATCGGTTGCGGCGCCTGGTGCCGGAGGCGCGTATCGGTATCGGCCATGGTCAAATGCCGGGTAGCGAGCTGGAGCGGGTGATGCACGGCTTTGCGCAGGGGCGCTACGATATCCTGCTGTGCACCACCATCATTGAAAGCGGATTGGATATCCCGAACGCCAACACTATCCTTATTGATCGCGCCGATCGCTTTGGTGTAGCCGAGCTTTACCAGTTGCGCGGCCGGGTGGGGCGCTCCAACCGCCGGGCCTACGCCTGGCTGTTGCTCCCGCCCCGGGGCAGCCTGCCGGAAGACGCACGCCGGCGCCTGAGCGCCATCATGGAGCATAGCGGCGCCGGCGCCGGTTTCCGTCTGGCTTTGCGCGATCTGGAGATCCGCGGTGCCGGCAACCTGCTTGGCGCCGCTCAGAGCGGTCATATTGCCGCCGTGGGTTTCGATCTGTATTGCCAGTTGCTGCGGCATGCAGTGGCGCGGTTGCGGGGGGATGACACCCCTCCGCCGCGGTTGATCAATGTGGAGATCAATCTGGACTTCATTGAATATGCCCCGTTGGCGGCCACCGAGGATACAGCCGTGTATCTGCCGTCCGACTATATCGAGGATGAGCGGTTGCGGCTGGAGTTTTTCCGGCATTTGGCGTCCGTGTCCGACCCGGCGGCATTGGATGAGTTACGCGCGGACACGCTGGACCGTTTCGGCCCCATACCGTCACCGGCGGCGCGCCTGTTGCAGGTGGCGGCCCTGCGCCTGAAGGCCGCCGCGGCTGGCATTGAGAGCGTGTCGGTGCGGGAAGGGCGGGTGATGTTGCGGCGGAACGGCGAGTATCTGCAACATAAACACCAGTTCCCGCGCCTGCGCGCTGAGGGGGCGGATGCCCGTTTGCGGGAATTGCTGGACCTGTTGCCGTAATGAACATGGAGGTGCTGTATGCGTGGCGAATTGGTGTTGGTCAGGACTACCTTCGAAAATACTGAGGATGCCGGGCGGCTGGCGCGGCTGGCGCTGGAGGAACGCCTGGCAGCCTGTGTGCAGTTTCATCCGGTCTCCAGCATGTATCACTGGCAGGGCAGGTTGGAGACGGCCGAGGAGGTCTGCTGGACGGCCAAAACCTGCCCGGAGCTGGCTCAACCCCTGATGGATTTCATCAAGCGCCACCATCCCTATGAAGTGCCGGAAATACTGGTGTTGCCGGTTGCTAAATGTTTACCGGAATATGGAGCCTGGCTGGACGCTGAGACCAATGCGATCTGAATTGAGCCTGGGCGGGCGCCTGGGTGGTTGTGAATAATGGGAGGAATGATGCTTTTGCTGGTGAATGGCGAGACCGTGGCGCCGATGGAAGTGGAGCGGGAATACCGCCGTCTGGAGGCCTTGTGGCGTGAGCGCGGCGCGCCGGAGGCTTTGGACGCGCAGCGCCCGGCGCTTATGCGCCAGGCGCTGGATCATGCCATTGGCCGCCGCCTGTTGCTGCAGGAGGCCCGGCGGCAAGATCTGAAGGTTTCCGAGGTTGAGCTCAAGGCGGTGTTGCGTCAGCTTGGCGAAACAGAGTCCGTGACCGAAGATGTGCGCCGGCGTCTGGAGGAAGCCTTGCTGGTGGAAAAAATTGTGCAGGCCCTGACCGCTAAGGTTGCGGAGCCGGGCGCCGAGGAAGTCTCTTTTTTCCGCGCTCAGCACCCGGAGTTTTTCTCCGGCACACAGGCGCTGGAGACAGAGCGTTCAGATGCCACCGTCAGATATCTGCATGCGCAAAAGCGCAACCAGGCGCTGGATGCATTCGTGGCGCAATTGCGGCGCGCTGCATTGATCGAGACCGCTGCTGTTCCTGCCGCGGAGGATGCCGCTCCTGCCTCGGATTGAAGCCTGCCGATCCGGTCTGTCTTAAAGTATATACAGGTCGTTGGTCGCGAAATTCGGGTCGGTGGTCAGGTGCAGGCCCAGTCGGCGCAATCCCACTTCATCCCCCGGGGTGGGCATGTGCGTCATGTGAACATCACAGCCGCGCAATTCCTTGAGTTTTTCCAGGCAGAGCTGGGCGGGGGGGTTGCTGGTGGCGCTGATGCTCATGGCAATCAGGGTTTCATCCAGGTCAAGACTGGCGTTTTTGCTTGAAAGGATATCGTTTTTCAGGCGCGCCACCGACTCGGTGATCATTGGTGATAGGATATGAATCTGGTCCGGCACCCCCGCCAACTGCTTGGCGGCATTGAGAATCAGGCTTGAGGCGGCATGCATCAAGGGTGAATTCTTGCCGGTGATCAGGCTGCCGTCGGGCATGGCGATGGCGGCTCCGCAATAAATGTCGTCGTGTCCCTTGCCGCTGGTCCGGGCCTCCTGGGCCGCCTGGCGCGCCGGACGCACCACTTTGCGGTCTTCGGGGTTGAGCCGTAACATCTCCAGCAGCCGGGTCGAACGTTCCACGGTAGGCTTGTCGACAAATCCCATGGCATATTCCGAAGCGTAACGGAAATGCCGGCGGATTACTTCCTCGCCGGCCGCGCGCCGCGCCGCCTCGTCATTGACGATACCCTGGGACATGCGGTTGACGCCCATGTCCGTGGGTGAACGGTAAAGCGTCTCCCGTCCGGATATGTGCCGGAGAATTTTGCGAACAATGGGGAAGGCTTCTATGTCGCGGTTGTAATTGACGGTGGCTGTGCCATAGGCCTCCATGTGGAAGGGGTCCAGCATGTTCACGTCCCCTAGATCGGCTGTAGCCGCCTCGTAGGCGATGTTGACCGGATGGTTCAGCGGCAGATTCCAGATTGGAAACGTTTCGAATTTGGCGTAGCCGGCGGTCAATCCGTTGGCATGATCGTGGTAAATCTGGCTCAGGCAGGTGGCCAGTTTGCCGCTGCCGGGCCCCGGCCCCGTGACCACCACCAAGGGCTTGGTAGTGGGAATGCAGGCATTAGCGCCGTAACCGCGATCGCTGACGATGGTGTCAACATCGGTGGGGTAACCGCGGGTGGGGCGGTGGGTATGGACCGGCACGCCGCGCCGTTCCAACTTGTTCTTGAAGATCAATGCGCCGGGTTGATCCTCGTAACGCGTGATCACCACCGCGCAGAGTTCGATCTCCCAGCGGCGCAGGTCGTCGATCAGTTTCAGGGCGTCGGTGTCGTAGGTGATGCCGAAATCAGCGCGCATCTTTTTCTGCTCGATGGCGCCGGCGTGGATGCACAGGATAATCTGCGCCTGGTCGCGTAACTCGTGCAGCAGGCGAATTTTGACATTGGGATCATACCCCGGCAGGACCCGGGCGGCATGATGGTCAAAAAACAATTTGCCGCCGAATTCAAGGTACAGTTTACAGCCGAACCCCTCCACCCGCTTAAGAATGGCGCGCGTCTGTTCGCGCAGATAAATGTCATTGTCAAAGGCTATTAATTCAGGCATTGGTTTTTCCGGTCGGGCGCGATACTTAGGAATGAGGCCGTTTCATCCACGCAGCCAGCAACATCGCTTTTGATGTTGTCATATTTCCAGATGCAAGGCAAGCCGCAACACTTATAAGATAAATGGTGTCATAAGCGGTCAACTCCACCCACAGATTCTGCGGAAGACCAGTGCGTTTATGTCGCGCCTCGAAGGCAGGGTTATACCCCATAGGGTTACACCCCATAGCCGTAAATTGACGCATCGCATATTCTCTCCCGCAAGCAAAGAAGTATTACAGAATCAAATGCCGG
>JAIVGW010000262.1:11522-14571 GCA_020201415.1 Lentisphaerota bacterium | reverse complement strand
GGCGTCGGTTGATTCGCGCTATGGCAACCTGGCGCTGTTCGAGACAGCCGGCCAGAAGACCCTTTATGCCAACGGGCAGGTGGCGCTGGTGTTCCCCGATGCCCTGCGGGCCGAATACAGGGTGCATTTCATCATGGCCCAGCATCCGCAAGCACGCCGGGTGCTGTTGATCGGAGGTAATCCGCTGGATGACGCCGTGGAACTGCTGAAATATCCTTTGGAGCGCCTGGTGCATGTCGCCCAGGATCCGGCGCAACGCCGCCTGCTCCGCGCTTTTGCCGATCCGCAACAGCAGGCCGCATTGCGCGATCCGCGCCTGTATCCTGTGGATCGGGATGGTCTGGGATTCGTGCATGATTGCCGGGAGCGTTTCGATCTGATCATCATAGACGTGCCTGCGCCCGATACGCTGGCCGCCAACCGGTTTTACACCGTTGAATTTTACCGTCTGGTCAGCCGTCTGCTGGCTTGGGATGGCGTGGTCTGTGCCGGAATTGAATCATCCGAGCATCTGCAACGTCAAGCCGCGCCATTGGTCGCTTCGGTGTTCCGGGCCCTGGAAAAGAATTTTGACCGGGTGCTGGTAACGCCTGGCGGCTACAGCATGTTTTTTGCCGGCAGCCGGGCTGCGCCCCTGACCCTGGATCGGGAGGAACTCTACCGCCGCAGCCTGGCCGCGGCTGAATCCATCGCCATGGATTATTATCATCCTGCAGTATTGCTGGATGCTGATGAAACCGCCCCGGACAAAATCGCAATGGTGCGCCGGCGTCTGGAACGCACTGCGGCGCCGGCCAATACCGTTCTGCGTCCGGTGGCCACACGCCTGGCGTTGGCGCGCTGGTTGCGGGTCAGCGGCTGGCGCGTTCCGGCCTGGATGGAAGATGGCGCTGAGCGTCTGCCGTGGTTCCTGTTGCCGGCGGCGCTTTTAATGATTTTGCCGCTGACGGCGGCGGCTTATCTGCGCCGCCGCAAGGCGCTGGCGGTCTCCGGCCCAGTGCGCGGCTGGTGTCTGTTCCCCGTGGTCTTGCTGACCGGCATGAGCGGGCTGGTGCTGGAAATGGTCTTGATCGTTGCCTTCCAGAATACGTTTGGCTATATTTATGTTGAAATGGCTTTGATTATGGCGGTGTTCATGGCCGGTCTGGCGATCGGAGCGCTGTGGTCGGAACGACAACCGCGCGACCTGCCGGGATTGCGGCGCACTCTGCTGAGCCTGGAGGCGGCGCTGATCATGCTGGCGCTGTTGATGCTGCCGACGCTTTGGCTGGTGCTGCAGGGGGTGCTGCGCAACGGTGTGGCCATGGCTTTGATTTATGCCATGACCGCGGCGGTGGGCCTGGCGGATGGCGCTCAGTTTCCGACCGCCTGCCGCCTGTGGCGGCGGCAGGGGCGGGCGGATGGCGCAATTGCCTGGATCAATGCCGCTGATCTGGCCGGCGCGGCGCTGGGAGGCGCCTTGCTGGGGTTTCTGCTGCTGCCGCTTTTGGGGCTGTTCAACACCTGTTTGTTGACGGCTTTTTTGAAAACTGCCGGCGCGCTGTGTCTGGTGTTTTGTATGTCGCAACGAAATATGAAAGCGTGATCAGCGAGGTGTTCATGAGCAATGACGCGGAGCGTGGTTTTGAAATCAATTGTCCGGCCTGCGGGAGGGAGACGCTGCTCAAACGCGATCCGGTTTACGAAGGATTCCGGCGCGTGGGCGAGCGCTTGTCGTGTCTGGGCTGCGGGCATGTGTTCGCCGATGAAGCGGAGGCGCCTTTCATTCAGCGCGTCGCTCCGCGGGTGTTCGATGGCAAGGATGTGCCCCGCGCCCCCCAGGTCTTTGCCGCCAATGAGGCGGGGCGGACCTGCCGGCATTGCGCCCATTATGTCGTCAATCCCTTTGTGCAGCGTTGCGCGTTGAAGGGCGGGGAGGTGGAGGCTACCGACAGTTGCCGCCGGTTCAAGGTCAGACCGGAAAAGAAGCAGCCGGATCCTTTCTAAAAAAAAACTTGCCGCTGACGGCATTTTGGCCTATGATTATTTCACATTGGTAAGCAGTGTCTTCATGGCAGTAATATTATTCAGGCGGTGCCGGTTAACATCAGGAGGCGGTTATGCACAAGTTGTGGCGTCAAAAGGTAAAACGCGGTTTCACATTGGTTGAACTGCTGGTGGTGATCGCGATCATCGCCCTGCTGGCCGGCCTGCTGCTGCCCAACCTGGGGCAGGTGCGTGAACGTGCCCGGCGGGCGAATTGCCTGTCCAACCTGAACGGTATTTTCAAGTCGATTTCGGCTTGGGGTTTGAGCCCGTCGGATTCCTTCCGCCCGTCATTTCCCAAGAAAGTTGGCACCCATAACGGCCATCTGGCGGGTGCCGCTGGCGCCTTGACGATTGAAGCCGCCGGCATTACCCCGGAGATCTTCATCTGCCCCAGCGCGGCCGGGGAGTACGGCACCAGGCCTGCCACCATCCTTGGGGAAATGACTGAGACCAACAGCAACTACGTTTACTATTCCGGCCGCAGTGATGCGGACGGTGACCGGGTGATCCTGGCGGATCAGGATGGCTGGGATATGCCAGCCGGCACGCCCCGCAAGAGTTATTACGTTTCGGATGCCGATTATCAGTGGGGCGGCAATCATAATGGTGAGGGCGGCAATGTGATCAAGGTGGCCGGGCAGGGCCTGTGGGTGGACTCGACCAACACGGCGGCCGGTCGGGCTTCGCCGAACTGTATCTCCAATGATATCGTTTGGCGGGCATTCATGAAGCGGGATCAAAATACTGCTAATGATGTTCCTTTCGCTGATGACGATATTATGTTTTTCTAAATCAATCTGATCGGCGGCATCTTTGCCGTCTTGCGGGTTTGCGCGGGGCGGGCCAGCTATTGGTCGCGCCCCGTGTCTTTTTGACCGGGAGACAGGCCTGCCATGGGCAACGGGCAAACAGTGACAGAAGGTGGACCGGAAGCAGTCAGCGTACTGGTCACCGGCGGCAGCGGGTTTCTGGGAATCAACATGGTCCGCTGTCTGCTGGCGCGCGGCATCAAGCGTATTGT
>JAIVGW010000262.1:0-11487 GCA_020201415.1 Lentisphaerota bacterium | reverse complement strand
GGATGTGGCCGATTTCGACTATCCCGAGCTTGGTCAGGTGGAATTTTTGAAGGGTGATATCCGGGACAAGGCGCTGGTGGATCGGGCCATGCAGGGGATGGACTGGGTGGTGCATACCGCGGCGGCGCTGCCGCTGTATCCGCGCTCCGAAATTTACGGCATCGACGTGGACGGTACCCGTTGCCTGTTGCAGGCGGCGCAGTCCTCCGGTGTCAAGCGCTTTGTGCATATATCCTCCACCGCCGTTTACGGCATTCCCGATCATCACCCGCTGCGCGAAGACGACCGCCTGGAGGGGGTGGGGCCCTACGGCGAGGCCAAGATTCTGGCCGAGGAGGCCTGCCTGGAATTACGGCGCCAGGGGCTGTGCGTGCCGATTCTACGTCCGAAAACCTTCATCGGCCCGGAACGCCTGGGCGTGTTTGCCATATTTTACGAGTGGGCCAGTGAAGGCCGGCACTTCCCGATGATCGGCAACGGCCGCAACCGCTATCAGTTGCTGGATGTGGAAGACCTGTGCGAGGCCGTTTACCTGTGCCTGACCCTGCCGGAAACAAAGGTCAACGATACCTTCAATATCGGCGCCGGCGAGTTCGCGACCATGCGTGAGGATTACCAGGCGGTACTGGATGACGCCGGGTTCGGCCGCCGGATAATACCGTTTCCCGCGGCGCCGGCCATCTGGGCGCTGCGGCTGCTGGAGCTCCTGCGGCTTTCCCCGCTGTACAAGTGGGTTTATGAAACGGCTTCCAAGGATTCGTTCGTCAGCATCGACAAGGCCCGGCAGCAGTTGGGCTTTGATCCGCGCCACTCCAACCGCGAGGCCCTGGTGCGCAATTACCGTTGGTACCTTGAGCAGCGCGGGTTTTTTGACGGTCAGACCGGGATTTCGCATCGCGCGCCCTGGAAGCAGCGGGCCTTGAAATGGCTGAAGTTTTTCTTTTAAGCACCCTTGTTGTCGTAATCGTCAGCGTTGTCGCCTTGATTACTGGAGGGTTTTGCTTCGTCAAAACCGTTTCTGCCTGGCGCATTAATAAAGTAGATGCAAAAAATACTTGACGTTTTTTTTAAATTGCGTGAGCGCGGGACCACGGTGCGCACCGAGGCGCTGGCCGGGTTGACGACTTTCTTGACCATGGCCTACATTATTTTCGTCAATCCGGCCATTCTGGCTGACGGCACCGGCATGCCGTTTCAACCGCTGGTTACGGCCACGATCCTGGCTTCGGTCGCCGGTTCGCTGCTGTCCGGGTTGTGGGCCAATCTGCCGTTTGCCATGGCGCCGGGCATGGGTTTGAATGCCATGTTTACCTACATGCTGGTGCATCAGCATGGGTTGCCCTGGCAGCAGGCGCTGGGGGTGGTTTTCCTTTCCGGCGTGTTTTTCATGGTGTTGACTCTGGTCGGCATGCGCGAGAAGGTGGTGGCGGCGATTCCGCTGGGGTTGCGGCTGTCGATTGCCGCTGGTATCGGCCTGTTGATTTCTTTGATCGGACTGCAGAACCTGGGTCTGGTAGTGGCCAACAAAGCCACCCTGGTTGGGCTGGGACAGTTGAATGTTCCGGTGGTGCTGGGGCTGCTGGGGCTGGTGTTGATGGCGGTGCTGGAAATATGGCGGGTCAGGGGCGCGGTGCTGATCGGCATTCTGGCGGTTACCTTCGCGGCCATCCTGTTGCAGACGCTGGGCTGGTGTCCCGGCCTGGTCCATGCGCCGACCGCGCTGGTCAGTTCTCCGGCCAATATCGCCGAACTGGCGTTCAAACTTGATCCTTGGGCGGTTTTGCGGCTGAGTCTGCTGGGGGCGGTTTTTTCATTTATGTTTGTCGATCTGTTCGATTCGGTTGGTTCGATCGTGGCCTGCAGTTACCAGGCCGGCATGGTGCGGGAGGATGGCTCGATTGCGGGAGTTGACCGGCTTTTGCAGGCGGATGCCGCGGCTACTATTGCCGGCACGATGCTGGGAGTCAGCACCACCACGACTTACATCGAGTCCGGCAGCGGGATTGCCGTCGGCGGCCGCACGGGACTGACGGCGGTTTTCACGGCGCTGTGTTTCCTGTTGGCGCTGCCCTTTACTCCGCTGGTGGGCGCCGTGCCGTCCTTTGCCACGGCGCCGGCCCTGGTGATGGTTGGCGCCTACATGTTCCGCAATATCCGGGCGATAGACTTTTCCGATCTCACGGTCGGGGTGCCGGCCTTTGTAACTATCGTGCTTACGCCGCTGACCTGTTCGATCAGCACCGGCCTGGGTTTCGGCTTTCTGGCTTACATCCTCATAAATCTGGGTGGCGGATACGGTCGCCGCATTCATCCGGTAATGTGGGTGATCGGCCTGCTGGCATTTCTGGATCTGCTGGTGCGCGCACGGGGTTGATACAGAGGCATCCCATGGGAAATTGGAATGAGGGAACGATGGAATAATGGGGATAGGGTTGCGGCACGAAATCCAGCAAGCAGAAAACCGGAGCCATGTTTAACAGAAACAGCATGGCAGTGTTTCGTGACTTTCTGATTGCCAACATTCCCGTCACGGATTCAGGATGAAAACATTGATTAATAATGACGGCAGCTGGTTGATTGATGTCGGCGGCCCCGCCCCGTTGCCGGCGGCGTTGGTGCTGCAATCCGGCACGGCCTTATCCCTGGCGTACCAGGGCGGTAATATCTTCCAGGGGGCCGGTGTGCGGATTGCGGTGACGTCGGCTTGCGTGGACGGTTTTACGGCCATCAGCCTGTGCCTGGATTTGGCGGCGCCGCGCCCGGTGGACTTTTTCGGTCTGGCGCTCGGGCCGTTGTGTTTGGCGGCCGCGGATAAATTTTTCGGCGATATCCCCGGGTTCCTCGAGCGCACCGGAGTCATGCCGGCTTTGGAAGCGCAGGCGCAGACACGCTGCGCTTCGCTGTTTGGCATGGTCATCCAGCCGGGGCGGGATCGGACCTGTCTGGCGGGGATCGGCGGATTGCATGCCGAGCCTTCGGGCTTCTTCGTCAAACAAGACCGGCTGTGGGCCGGTTGGCGGCCGGAACGCATGTTATCCGGGCGGATTGAATTCAAATTACTGGTAAGTTGCCGGGCCGCGCCTTTGGCGTTGTTGTCGGATTATGGCCGGCAGCTGGCGCCGCTCGGCCGCGTCGGCGCTTCGGCGCCAACCGGCTGGAATTCCTGGGATTATTATGGTGGTGCCATCAGCATGGCCGAGCTGCGGGGCGAGATGGCCGCGCTGCGCCGATGGAAGGTCAGGGAAAACCTGCAATATCTGACCATTGACATGGGCTGGGAGGAAGCCTGGGGCAACTGGGTGCCCAACCGCCGTTTTCCCGCCCGGCCCGCGCAAATTGCCGGCCGGCTGCGTGCCGCGGGCTGGCGGCCCGGTATCTGGCTGGCGCCGCTGCAGGTCAACATGTTCACCCCGCTGGCCCGTCAACGCCAGGATCTGTTCCTGCGGGATGAACAGGACAGCCTGATTATCATCGATACCGATACCCCCTGTGGCCCGGTATTACTGCTGGATTTTTCACTTCCTGAAGTACAGGAACTGGTGCGAGGCTGGTTCGTCGGGTTGCGCCAGGCCGGTTTTGAGCTGTTCAAGATTGATTATCTTTACACCAAATTCATCAATCAGGCCCGGCATAACTCGGCGGGCTGGGGGCGTGCCGCCTTTGTGCGCCGGATTTTCGAGGTGATCCGGGAGGCGCTGGGCGATGAGGCCCACATCGTCAATTGCGGCGGGCTCAAGGAGGCTGCGCTGGGCCTGGTGGACAGTTCCCGGGTTACGGTGGATATCCATAATTTCTGGGGGCATAGTTGAATATGCCGCATGCCGTTCGCCCCCTGACCGCGGACGCCGATTTCTGGATGCGCGGTCCGCCGGCCACCCGGTCGGAACTGCGGCTGTGGCTGAGCGCCGTGCGTTTGAACGGCGGCTCCCTGTTTCTGTCCGATTCAATACGGGGCCTGAAGTCCGCCGGGCGCAGGGACCTGGCAAAATTATTCCCGCCGTTGCAGGACGGGTTCCTGCCGCTGGATCTGTTTGATAACGATCGGCCGGGCATCTGGCTGTCGCAGGATCGACGGAGGCCGACGCTGGGATTGTTTAACTGGGATGATGCGACCCGCATGCTGGAATTGCCCGCGCCGTTAGCCGGCGGAGTGACGGGCCGGGACTTTTGGACCGGCCGGCGGGTGCGTTTACCTGACGCGTGGGAACTGGCGCCGCGCACGGGGTTGTTGCTGGAAATTTAATCTGGATTAATCAAGGAAAGAATGGACCCATGTTGCAACGTAAAAAGGTTCACACCCGTAAATTCGACCTGGTAGTGGTGGGCGGGGGTGTGGCCGGATGCGTGGCCGCCGTGGCCGCGGCGCGCTTGGGGGTCAAAACGGTCCTGGTGCACAACCGGCCGGTGCTGGGCGGTCCCTCCAGCTCGGAATGCTGCGCCAACGCCGACGGCGGATTCGTCTGCGGCGCCTCCGACTATGTCAATGCCAATGCCCGGGAATGCGGCATCCTGGAGGAGTTGAAAGCCGAGGCGCGCTACCGCAAAAGTGTGGGCTACGATCAGCATTGGAGCCTGGTGCTGCGCGAATGGGTGGAACGCGAACCGCATCTGATGCTGCTGCTCAACACCGAGGCTTATTCCCTGCGGATGAACGGACGGCGCATCAGCGGCGTATCGGCCGTAACCCTGGACAGCGGCCTGACATGGCGGCTGCGGGCGCCGCTGTTTGTCGATTGCAGCGGCGATGCCTTTCTCGGCTATACCGCCGGCGCCAATTTCCGTCACGGACGTGAAGGTCGCGCCGAGTTCGGCGAGAGCCTGGCGCCGGAGCAGCCGGATCTTAAGACCATGGGGTCCTCCATAGCCTTCCGCGCCGTGGATGCGGGCCAGCCGGTGCCATTCGAGCCGCCGCCCTGGGCGCTGGATCTGTCCGATCACGCGGCTTTCCCCTATCGTTCGCATCGCAACGTCAAAAAGGGCTACTGGTGGCTGGAATATGGCGGCGAACTGGACACCGTGCATGATAATGAGACAATTTACCGCAAGCTGCTGAGTATTTTGTTCGGTATCTGGGACCACATCAAGAACCATGGCGATCATGGCGCGGACAATTACGTCATCAACTGGATTTCCAGCATTCCCGCCAAGCGTGAGTCGCGGCGTCTGATGGGGGATCACCTGTTGACGCAAAATGACGTGGTTAATCATACGGCTTTTGACGATGCCGTGGCCTATGGCGGCTGGCCGATTGACCTGCATCCGCCCGCCGGGTTCTTTTCCGGCGGTCATCCCGGCAGTCCCCCGCCGTTTGTGTTTCCCGGTCTGTACCATATCCCGTTCCACTGTCTCTATTCCCGGGATGTCTCCAACCTGATGATGGCCGGGCGCAATATCAGCGTCACGCATGTGGCGCTGGGCACGACCCGGGTGATGGCCACCTGCGCCCTGATGGGGCAGGCCGTCGGCGCCGCCGCCTTCCTGGCAAAAAAATACCAGGTGGAGCCCAAGGCCGTCGCCACAAAGCACATGGCGGAGTTGCAGGCGCTGCTGGAGCGCGAGGATGCTGCCTTGCCGGGGCGTGGCGGCGCGGATCCGCAAGATCTGGCGCGTCTGGCCCGGGTTGCCGCCGACAGCAGTATGTCATTGGGCGCAATGTTGAGATCCGGCCTGGGGGCCGCATCCGGCCTGGAGGCCGCATCCGGCCTGGAGGCCGCATCCGGCCTGGAAGGGGCGGGGGAAGCGGATGGTGTGGTCCGCCTGCCTTTAGTGGCGCCGGAGCATGACCTGGAGCGCTATGATCCCTGCAACGAGCCGCCGGCGGACCGCCGGCGGGCCCAGATGTTTCCCGTAAGCGGCGATCATCTTGAATCCATCACGCTCTGGTTTGACAATGAAAATGGCCGGGAAGTTGAAGTTGAGCTGACATTGCACCAGGCGGCGCGATACAACCAATTTGATTCACGGGAACCACTGGTCGCGGTCAAGCGCGCCGTGCCGTCCGGCCGCGACTTGGCAGTGTGTTTTGATTTACAGGCGCCTGTCCGGCCGCGCGGTATATATTATTTCCAGTTATCGGCGGTCGCCGGTGTGGCGGTGCTGGCCGAACGGCGTTACCTGCCGGGGCTCTACTTGAAATCCGACGGCTGTTACCCGGATAATAACCACATATTATTCGCGCTGCACCCGTTGCAACAGGTCTTCGGGCCGGAAAACGTCATTGGCAGCCCCGCGCGGGCCGACGGCTGGCCGCACATGTGGATTTCCAATCCCGCGCGCGGCCTGCCGCAGAGCCTGACCCTGATGCTGGACCAGCCGCGTACAATCAGCGGGGCGGAGTTGATTTTCGACACCAACCTGCACAAGGATATCAAGTCCGGCGTGGCGCCGGAATGCGTGCGCGATTATCAACTGGAACTGCGTCGGGACGGACTATGGCGGCCCCTGCTGGAAGTCCGGGATAATCACTTCCGCCACCGCCGGCACAGCTTTGAGCCATTGACGGCTGAAGCGTTACGTCTGACCGTGACCGCCACCCATGGCGATCCCTCCGCCCGGGTTTACGCCTTCCGGGTGTTTGCGCCCGGCGTTGGCGGATAAGCGGATCTCATTGAGCCGGCCCCTGGCCCCTGCCGGTCATTGCCACGTTATTGAATGTGACGTTGCGGCATCCTGAACAGCGCAAAGGCTCGTTGTCGTCGATCTCGAGTCGTACATTGTGGAACAGCACCTTGTCGATGCTTGCGCTGCTGTTGCCCTGGATCACGCAGGAGCGGCCACCGGTGATGCGCATGTTGGAAAAACTGATGTCGGAGATGCCGACGCCCTGAACGCCTTCCTCCATGGCCACACGGATTGGCGTAGAGCGGCAGTCAATACGGCTGTCGGCGAAGGAAATACCGCGGACCTCGGCCCGGCAGGGATTTTCAGCATTGAAATAGCGCTGCGGCAGATCGATCAGGATGCCGTTGCGGCCGCGCATGGTCAGGTTGCTGAAAGAGCAATTGCGCACGATATGGTCATTGGGACAGCTGATCCGTATGCACTGGTGGGTGCTGCTCATGACGCAGTTGGTTACGGTAACGTTTTCACAGATGGCTTCGTCGTCGTGTACATTCTGGATGGCGCGGCAGACCAGGCAATCGTCCTCGGCATGGATGATGCAGTCGCTGACCGTGACATCGCGGCAGGCATCGAAGTCGATCCCGTCGCAATTAAGCAGGCGCTGATCGCCCAGGATCGTGATGCCGCGCACCTGCACCCGCTCGCACAGCATAAGCCAGAAAGTCCAGCAGGGGGAATCGACGAAGCGGGCGGATTCAAACCGCACGTCCCGGCATTGGTGAAACATGACGATACGCGGGCGCAGTTCCGGCTTCACGGCAAACCGGCCGGCGCTGTTGATTTGCGTCTGATCGTAAAACTCCGGGCCGGAGCCGTTGATTTCCCCCGGTCCGGTAATGGCGACATTTTGCGCATGGCTGGCGCCGATCAGATAGCGCGCCGTGTGCTCGTTGGCCCGTTCATGGTGAAAGCCGGCCGAGATAAAGTCGCGGTAATCGGCACGATCGGCGCTGCCGACGATGTGGGCGCCCGGTCCGACATGCAGTTCCACATTGCTCTTCAGGTCGATCGAGCCGGTCCGGTAGGTTCCCCTGCCGCATACAACCTGGCCGCCACCGGCGGCGTGGCAGACATCGATGGCCGCCTGCAGGGCCGCGGTGTCAAGGGTTGCACCGTCAGCAGCGGCGCCGTGGTCTTCGGGGTAAAATATATATTTCATGGTAACTCCTCAGGTATTAAGAATTATGGATATCAGCGTTTAGAAAAGACCAGTGCGTTTTCCGGTCTGCACTCAGAACGCTGAACCACTGAACACTTTCAACGAATAAATTTAATACCTAACAGATGGGGCTGATACGGTCAATTCAATACGCCAAAATTAAAGCAGGTCAAGCCGCTGCACCATGAATCCCTACCAGACCTGGTGGCATCTAGTTACATTGTGCTGGGAGGATTTGTCTGCCTGCTGCGGGATGAACGCTGGTATCGAAGGTTGTTATTGGTGGTTGTTGTTGGTATGACCCTGAACTGCCTGCTCGGACTGGCCCAGTATTACAATTTTGGCGATGCGGAAATACAGTCTGTTTTCCCGGCCTGGCGGCGCCGGGTATCCCTGGCGCTGGCATTGTTGCTGGTTTTGGCTGGCTGGTGGGTGGTGCGCGAAGATCTGGCCCGTCGCCGGGGGGCGCAGTATCTCCAGGGAGTCATGGCCCGGGCGCGCGCCGGGCTGTTTGATGAGCAGACCCTGCGGCTGTTGCGCCGGTCGCTGGCGCACTACCGGCGGAACACGCGTCTGCAGGAATACCGCGCCCTGGTATATTTCAATTATCGTGGACAGGATATTCCGCTGGATAACCTCCAACGCATCCGCGAGGTGGAGGCCGCCCTGCGGTATGATCCAAATTCGCCGCACAAGCTGATCAATCTGGGCGGTATGTCGCAAGTCATTCAGGGCGCCCTGGTGGCGGCGGAGCGGCCGGAGCGCTGGCGGCAGGCGCGCCAACTGCTGCAGCAGGCCCTTCAGTTCAATCCGCGCAATACGGCGGCGCGCGCCGCCCTGCAGCGCCTGGACCGTCTGCCGGATGAGGTATCCGCAACTGCCAATCCATAATCGCTTGTAGTCCGGGGATTATTGCGATTTAGCAAGCGTGCCTGGTTTCCCGGGGGCTCCTGCCTGTCTTTTACGGAATGTCAGCGGTAAAATTGATATGTCAATAATATCCATCATTTGGCCAACAATATTCATTGTGCAACAATTGTACAAACGGTATAATAATAATAGAAATTCAGCCGGATCATCATACAAGAGGAACGCTATACTGTCGCTCCATTCTCAAACCAAAATCAACTATTTTGTTATCATGATGATACAATGTAAATGAAGGCTGTAAGGATAAATTAAATGAAAGTACGGATGCTGAAATCTATTCGTTGTTGGTATAAGGCGGCAGTCTTATGCACAGGAATGACTGTGGCCTTGATGCTTTTTCCTTTGTCGGCATGCGCTGTCGAAGCCGAAGGGGGTGACCATGTTTATGAAATTACAGTTGCCGGCATTCCATGGCGTGTGCATGCGTTCACCACGGTTGGGACGAATGATTTCATGGTCGCCTCGGGCGGCGAGGTGGAATATCTGATCGTCGCCGGCGGTGGCGGCGGGGGTAACCACCGTGGTAACAATTCCGTGGGCGGAGCCGGTGGCGGAGCCGGGGGCCTTAGAACGGGAAGCATGCCGATTCCATCCGGCGTTATACAAGTGGTCGTGGGCGATGGCGGTCTTGGCGGGTAGTCCGGGTAATGAGCCTCCGACTGATCCGCCCCAGGGCCATGACGGCGGGGCCGGCATTCAATATACCGGTGGCGGCGGCGGCGGCGGCGCGGGCGAACCCGGACATGACGCCATCGAGGATGTCCAGGCAGGAGATGGCGGCGATGGCATTGAATCCAGCATCACGGGGACGCCGCTCTGGTATGCCGGCGGTGGCGGTGGTTGCAACAGCCGCTATGGGTCGGATGGTACGACGGCTACTGCGCGAGATCCAGGGGCGGGCGGACTTGGCGGCGGCGGTGCTGGCGGCTCCGGACAATCTGGCGCACCCAACACCGGCGGCGGCGGCGGCGGGTCGCGGAATAGTGGTTATTCCGGCAGCGGCGGTTCGGGCATCGTTGTTATCCGTTATCCGATCCCGCGCGGCACGATGATCCTTTTCAGGTGAGTTGATTTACTACTGAATCCTAAACGCTGAACCCTGAACACAGGTAACACCAAAAAACGCTCTGTTTGTTTAAAAAAGCTGCTTTACACCAAAACGAATTTCGAATACTTTTGGCTGGATTCAACCGGCATGATTGGGGGTGGATATGGTTGTCAGAAAATTCATCATGGTTTTATCCCTGGCTTGCGCGGTCAGCCTCTGCGCGGATACCAATACGATTCAGTATGTTGACGACTTTGAAGCTTATGCGCCCGGTACGGTGCTTTACGACACGAATCACTGGTATGGGTCAACCAATGCTGTCATGGTCCAAACCAACGTCCATGCGTCCGGCAGCACCCGCTCCGCGATAATCCCTTCCCGGGCGGCGCTTTCCAATAGTTTTTCCGCCGCATATTCCACCAACCTTTGGATGGGCATGGATGTCGTCGTCGATTATTATGACGACAGCATCGATAATCCCCCGGTGTGGACCGACGGCAACGCGCAACTGTATGTCAGTACCTCCGGTTATTTCGTGGTATATAACGCCGGTTATGGTTGGCAGGTGTTGTCCAACGATGTCCACGGGGTCGCGGTCGATCCCGTGCCGTCGAACGATTGGGTGCGTGTGGATGTGCGCATGGATTACGCCCAGCGCCAGTGGCGTCTGGACGTGAATGGCCGTGTTCTGGCGACGGGCCTGCATTTCATTGCCACGGGCCCGGAATTATTTAGCGGTCTCGAAGTTTACAGCGGCGCCAACAGCACCAGCTATCTGGACAACGTGTATTTGTATGATACCGATGCCATGCCGCGTATGACGGCGGTTCCAAACGCGTTTACCAACAACATTATTTTGGGCTATACCGTGCCGACGCAATTTCTCGATTTGGTTTCCGCGGGTGATGGCGAGATTGACTATCAAATTGAAGTGGAGCATGGCTCGCCCTGGCTGGAATTGAGTTCCGTGGGCGGAAGCCTGACCAATAATATGACCAACCAAGTGTGGGTCACTTACCTGACGAACAGCCTGTCGTCCGGCGTCAATTCGGATGTTTTGCGGTTTGTTTCTTCCGATTGGGGCGGCATGACGCAGGAAGTGGCGGTAACGCTCAACGTCATGGACTACAGCCTTACCCCTTCCGCCCTGAGCAACTCCATTCCCGCCGGATCCCTGGCCGACGCCCAGGAATTCGATATCATCAAGACCGGCTCAGGCGCGTTTGATTACGACATCACCATCAGCGGCGGCGCCTGGCTGGATGCGAGCCCGGACTCCGGCACCCTGACGGACGCCGAGACGCACACCATCGCCATCAGCTACGACACCGCCGCCCTGGCGCCGGGCCACTATACAGCCACGGTGGAAGTCGCCACAACGGACCATGGCGGGGTGACGCAGACGGTGGACGTGGCGCTGACGGTGTTTGGCGCGCCCGCGCAACTGGTATTCGAAGTGGAGCCGGCGGACACCATCGCGGGCGAGACCATCACCCCGTCCGTAACCGTGCGGGTGCTGGACAGCTTGGGACAACTGGTGGAAAACGCCACCACCCCGGTGACCCTGTCCATTCAAAATAATCCATCATCCGGCACGCTGTCAGGCACCCTGACCCGCGCGGCGGTGGGCGGCATCGCCACCTTCAACGACCTATGGATCAACCGCGCGGGCGTGGGCTATACCCTGCAGTCCGCCGCCACGGGTTTGATCGTGGACGAGTCTGATGCC
>JAIVGW010000261.1 GCA_020201415.1 Lentisphaerota bacterium | reverse complement strand
GCGCACACCCGTGCCGGCGATATCAAGTTCCTGCAGGCTCAGGCCGGCCAGGGGGGCCATGTCAGTGACTTCCGTCTGTCGCAGATTCAGATGGGTCAGTGCCGGCATCTGGGTCAGCGGCGTCAAATCCCGGATGCGGGTGAATGCCAGGGTGAGCCGGCGCAACGGCAGGTTCTGCAAATGCGTAATGTCCTCCAAGGGCGCCAGGATGATGGTTTCACTGCGGTCTTGGGGGTGGCGGCCGGAACAGACCAGTTCTTCCAGCCCTTCGGCGGAGGCCAATGGCCCCAGATGCCGCAGCGCCGGGGAGATGATTTCCACCGCCAGAATGCGGCCAGCCTCATCGGAGCGCAACGTGATTTCCTCGTGTTTCAGGCCGGGGTTGTGCCGCAGCAGTTCGGCCGCCAGGTCGAATTCGCCTGCTGTGGAATCGTCCGGGAGGGGCGCGGTCTGCGCTTGTGGGTGCTCCAGGTTCAACATCCTGTCCAACACAGCCATATAACGTCTGGCGAACTCGGTTGCGGCGTGCCGCCGCGTGAACGCTTCTGCCGCCCGTGCCAAAAATTGGGTTTCATTATCATTGAAACGACGGTTGTCCAGGATTTGCAGGCATTGATCAGGCGGGGGCGGTACGGAGGCCCGGCTGAGTTGCGCCTGGTTCAGTATCCAGACCAGTTCCCGGGCCGCGGTCTGTTCCGTGATCATAACCTGGCGCGTTTGCATTGCCTGGAGCAGCGGTTCGGCCAACGGCGGCCCAATGGTGGTGAAATATTCCTCAGCGGCCGGATAGTCCTGCTGGCTAAAAGCCAGCAGACCTTTCATCAGTGCGGCTTCCTGTGGCGTCGCCACCGTGTCCAGGCGTTGCAGACTTTCTTCCATGGCTAATTCTTCAATCGTGAACTGTCGCGGATGCGTGGCGTAGCCTGCGCCCAGTCTTACGGTTTTTTCCGCCATTACCCGGTCGTCCGTTACCCTGGTAATGGTAAGTGTGTCACTACCCTGATCGAAGCGCACTTCCACCGACAGGCCCTTCTGTCGCTGGAACGACGCCAGCAATCGCTGTTCCAATTGCCCGGCGACCGCCGCCAGTCGTTCCATCTGTCTCAATTCCGGGTGATAAGCGAAGAATTCCTCCGCATCCAGAAGGCTGCGCAGCTCGTTCTGGATGAGGGCGTATTCATCGTTGAGCAGGGCATCAGCCGTTCTCGCCAGCAGTGCTTCCCAATCGCGCTCCTGCTGCTCCTGACGGGTCTGTTGGTCCCGGTTGTGTTCACCGGCGCGTTTGAGCCATTCGGCGGCGCGGGCCTCGCGCTGCGCCGTGGTAGCATCGGCCAGCGCTCCGTCATAATCTGAGAAAACCGCGGCGGCTTCTTGGTAGAGCTCGCGCGTGCCCAGTTGGTCGGCCTGCGCGCGCAGTTCGCGCAACAAACGGTTGATGTCGCGCTGGCGCATCTGCTGCAGTTTCTGCGCCTCTTCCTGGGCCGCGGTGGAATAACGTGTGCCGCGTGTGGCATCGGCCAGCTCATCCAAGCGCCCCAGCGCTTCTTCGTATTGGGTGGAATTTTCCTTGAGCCACTGCATTGTGGCGTCAAACAATTCCCGCGCCAGCCGTTCCCGGTCATCCGTTTCAGCTGCCGTTACGGTTTTCTCCTGAGCCGCCGGCTCAACCTGGAGGACATCCTGCGTTACTGCAATATCCTGCTCTTCGGTCGGCGCGCGGAAATGCCGGGCTATCAATCCTATCAAAAGTGCCACTATGGCGGCCAAGCCGACGGCGGCAGCCTTTTCGTAAATGCGGCTTGTGTTTGGGCGCGGCACGGGTGCGGCAGCCCGGGCGTGCGGCTGGCGTTTGTTCGCCAGCCAGAAACCATCCAGATAACGCCGTTCCGGCAAACCGTCCGGCCGCGGTTGTTCCTTCTGCGAGAGCAGCCGGTAGATGTCCAGCAGATGTTGCTCCCTAAGGCGTCCGCGGCGGACGGTGCTGGGATAAATTTGATGGAAATCTCCCGCCGGGAGCTTTTCCGAGCGTACCTGTATGATGTCCCGGATTACCTCGGCCCAGTCCTTCTGTCTGAGTTCCGGGGTTTTGGCCATCATTTTTTCCACCAGGCAGGCCAGGCCCGTGGAAAGCTCGGAGTTGAAATCAAGTGGGTCGGGGATGGTTTCAGTGCATTGCATATCCATCACCGCCAGCGGTGGAAAGTCCTCGAACGGCATCTTGCCGGTGACGCAATGGTAGATGGTGGCGCCCAGTGAATAAATGTCAGCGCGGCAGTCCAGGGAATGATCGCCGCGCGATTGTTCTGGTGATATATAATTTGGTGTGCCGAAAATAGCTTCATCCTGGCTGGGCTCGGATACGGATAAGATGCTCTTGGCCAGCCCCAGATCGGCTACCTTGATGGTGCCGTCACTGTCGATGATTATATTGTCTGGTTTGACGTCGCAATGAATGACCTTTTCGCGTTCCCAGGCGTATTTCAGGGCTTCCGCTACGCTCTGGGCCACCAATAGCGTATTTTCCCCGGTGATGCGGCCCTTGCGGCGGATCCAGTTGGCCACGCTGTAGCCCGAAACGAATTCCATCACGAAATAGTATATGCCTTCCTCCGACTGCCCGAAGTCATATACCTGCACTATGTTGGGGTGTTTAAGACTGGCGGTGATACGCGCTTCAAAAATGAATTTTTCGATGTCCGCGGCATCATGCGCCAGGGTCGGTGGCAGGGTCTTCAGCGCCACAATGCGGTCGAGCGATATCTGGCGCGCCTTGTAAACGGTGCTCATCCCGCCCCGGGGCAGCATTTCCAGTATCTCAAAACCGTTGATTTTAGGCGCCTGCTCCATGGGAAGTCGGTGTTGCCAATTGACAGATCGCAATAATTATGTTTTTATTTAGTTTGTATTTCCACAAGGTGGTAACTTGAGAAAAACACGCCTGGCCGCATCTGTTCAATTGTGCCGCAGTATTATAGGGGCGCCAATGAGCATGGTCAAATTATTTAGCTGTTGGTTGCGGCGGCCAGGATGCGTCGCCCGCAGCCGTCGGGGGCAGGCCATGGTGGAGTATGTCGTGGTGGCGGGCATCCTGATGGCAACTTTTCTGGTGTTGACGCTTTTTGTCGATACTTTCCGCGACTATGGCACCAGAATCCTTGACATGGTGGCTGCTGATTATCCGTGAAAAACGAAAGGAGTGCGGAATGCGCAAGGCATGTTTGGTTTACTGTTTGTCGCTGGGCTTGCTGGTGGGATGGGGTGTTCGCGAGGCCGGGGCGCAACACTCCCTGCTTTTGGGCGGCCGCTATCACAACGAGCATTCGCATTTTGACGCCTTACCCTTCGGCAACGGCGATATTTCCTATCTGCTGGGGTATGCCTACGGTGAATCCTTGGGCATCTGGCAACTGGCAGTGGATTTCGCGCCGGATGTATCCGGTGGCCGCCCGGATGATGAGGACGGTCCGCGGGCAGCCGTGGATTATGTGGTCACTCCCCAGTTGAATGTTCTGGTTAAGGACCGCATTTTCCGCGGGGGAGTGGGCTTTTGCACCAGCTATATCCGGGCCGAGGACGACAGTGAGTGGCTGGATCCCTACTGGCAGTTTTTTCTGGGATTCAACTTTCCCCTGGTCGGCAAGGTTTCCCTGGATGCCACGGCTGCCTACGCTTTTGAGAAGTGGGATCGTCTGGACCGGTTTGATTTCGACGATGTGGAATTTAATCTTGTGATGAATTTAGAGTTTTAACGGCTATGACGCTTCCTAATCAACCGGCAGAGCAGGTTGCCGATGACTGGAGCGCCTCCATCGGCGCCGGGGATGAGGATGTTGCCCGGATCGTGGCCGAAATCCGCGCCAACGTGGCGCGCAAGATGGAGGCCGGGGCTTACCGCGACCTGCGCATCGCCCAGGCCGAGCGCCACAATCTGCGGAATTTGCGTGACGATGAGCAGTTCCTGCGGTTCTATCTCGAATGTCTGCACGAGGCCGCCGCGGTTGATATCAACGATTTCGAGATACGCGAACGCCGCCGCTGGGGTGGCCGGCTACTGGTCGCGGTAAAAAAATCCCTCTGGCACCTGCTGAAGTTTTACACTTATCGCCTGTGGTCGCAACAAAACCAGGTCAACGGTTTGCTGGTTACGGCTTTGGAAAGCGTGGATGAAAAATACCGCCGACGGATTGCGGCCCTGGAGCAGCGGCTGGCGGCGCTGGAGTCCGGTAGCGGAGAAGGGGAATCGGCATGTCCGCGGCCCGGCGCATAGCTTTTGTCTGCCCGCGTTTTGCGGAGCATGGCACGGTGGGCGGAGCGGAAACTCTTCTGCGGCAGATGGCGGAACGCGCCGCCGCCGCCGGCCGGCAGGTGGTTTTTCTGACCACCTGTGCCACGGATCATTTTTCCTGGGCCAATGCTGTCCCGCCGGGCGCCCGCCGTTTAACCGACAACTTTGAAGTGCGGTTTTTTCCCGTGGACCCGCGGCGGGATATTTCGGCCTTCCTGCGGGCGCAGAATCTGATTGATCGCGGCGCAGCTTATTCCACCGATGACGAACAGGTATGGTTGCGCAACAGTGTCAATAGTTCCGCCTTGTATAGTTATCTGCGGGAGGAGGGCCGGGAATATGACCGGATTGTCATGGGCCCCTATCTCTTCGGTCTGACTTATTTCGCCGCCCGTCTGCATCCCGACCGGACCATGCTGGTGCCTTGCCTGCATGATGAAAATTTTGCCCGTGTCCGCGCTTTCGGCGAAATGTTCCGTTCCGTGCGCGGCATCATCTTCAATTCCGCGCCGGAGCGCGATCTGGCCCGCCGCCTTTACGGGGTGCCTGCGGAACGCACCTGGGTGGTGGGCATGGGGCTGGATCCGTTCGACGCTGACCCGGAACGATTCCGCCGCCGTCATGGCTTGACGATGCCTTACCTGCTGTATGCCGGCCGCCGCGAAGCGGGCAAGGGAGTGCCGTTGCTGTTGGATTATCTGGATCTCTACCGCAAGCTTAATCAGGGTGATCTGCGGCTGGTGCTACTCGGCGGCGGCTCCGTCCCGCTGCCGCCTGATCTGGCGCCCGCGGTGGTGGACGCCGGCTTTGTGTCCGAGGAGGACAAGCAATCCGCCATGGCCGGCGCCGCGGTTTTCTGCCAGCCATCCACCAATGAGAGTTTCAGCATTGTGCTGCTGGAAGCATGGCTGGCCGGCGCTCCGGCGCTGGTGCATGCCGCCTGCGCGGTCACGACCCATCATTGCCGGCGCAGCGGCGGCGGATTGTGGTTTATGACCTATGCCGAATTTGAAGCTGAATTGCGTCTGCTGCTGGAGCACGCGGATCTGCGCCGCCGTCTGGGCGCCGCCGGCCGCGCCTACGTTCAGCGCGAATACCGCTGGCCGGTCATCCTGGCGCGGTTTTTGGAAGCCCTGGACCATTCCGGAGAATAAACATGCCCGCCGTCCATCAGATCCTGGCCGGGTTTACCGCCGGCGATGCCATCAGCAACATGGCCCTGACCATGCGCGGACTGCTGGAGCAGTGGGGGGTGGCGGGCGACATTTACAGTCTGCCGGAAAGAACCATGCCGGCCTGGCGCCAGCAGGCCCGGGATGCCCGGCAGGCCGGCGCCCGCCTGACGCCGGATGATGTGGCGGTTTTGCATCTGTCCATCGGATCGCCGGTGAACGACCTTTTCGCTCAACTCCACTGTCGTAAGG
>JAIVGW010000260.1 GCA_020201415.1 Lentisphaerota bacterium | reverse complement strand
TGGCCCACCGCGAGGCGCACCGCTGCCCCGCGCCGCACCCGGGCGTGGCGGCTCATGATCTCTTCGTCGCCATAATCAAAATCAATCTGCGCCATCAACAGCGCATCGCGCAGGGCAATCAATGTCTGGTTGCCGGGATGCGCCTGCTCATTGCGTGGCTGCTGCCAGTGCTTGTTGGTCTGCAGCCACATGCTTTCCACCGGGTGGATCACCAGCAGGTCGCGCACTTCCTTTCCCCGGCTCATGACGGCGTTAATGCGGGCGAAGTAATCCTCGACCAGCGCATAATGCTCCCACCAGGGTGATTGATGAAAAATACTAGCTGGATAATCGCGCTTGGCTTCGCCGGCCATGGTGTACCAGACCAGGTGCTGCGCCCGCAGGTTGATACCCAGGGCGGCCTGCCAGTCGCCCAGCGCCTTGTGTCCGGCGAAGGGGAAGTCCCAGCCGGTGCAACCGTAGGTTTCGGTCAGTCGCCATTTGCGATTGAATTGCCGGGCCATGGAGCTGACCTGCTTGGCGGTGTCATAGAGCCGATTGTGCTCCGTCAGCAGGTCCATGCCCGGCGCCTGCATGTGTTCGTAAAACCGCATGCAGCTGCCCACGCGGGCGGTCTGACGCGAGAGGGAGTCTTCTTCCAGCACATGCCCGGTGTGCAGCATGTTGTTTTTTTCGCACCACTGCCCGATCTGGCGGGAGAAGGCATCGACGAACAGGTGGGTGATGCAGTCCATGTAGTGATAACGTGTCCGCAGGGCTTGCGGATCGTCAATGTCGAAGAAAATTGCCGGCAGCTGTGCCGTCAGGTCGTAGCCGTAACGTTGCTTGAAAATCCGCGGCAGGGCGGCGGTCCAGGGGGTGGTGTTACAAGCCGGGGAGCGCCTTTGGCAGACCGTGCCGAAGCTGGGCTCATCGGTGAAGATGCCGGGCACGCATTCGCCGAAGTGCCGACCGATGTTGCGGCGGTAGGCTGTGTGGGTAACGCGGATGAATTCGCGCACGGCGGCATGGTTCATGGTATCCAGCGAGGTCTGACCATTGTACCAGTCCGAAGGCGCTTCCTCCTGCCAGTGGAAATGCAGGTACGATTCATTTTTCCGCAAGCCGGCGCCGGTGTTGGTCAAGGCGAGCTGTTGCACCTGCGCGGCCTGGTGACCGGACACCCGGGCCTTGAACAACGCTACCGTATGCGGCGTTACGCGGACAGCGCCGCGGCATTCCTCCATAAACAGTTTCCTGGCCCGAAATCGGGAATGTCTGGTCACCAGTCCGCCGGCCGCGCCGGAGGGCCAGCGGTCCTCGTCATACAGCCAGGCCCGCATGCCCAGTTTTTTCGCCTCATCCACGCAGGCTTTGATGCATGCAAACCAGGCCGGAGACAGATAGGGTGTGCTCAGACCCACGCGGGCATGCATGAAAAAACCGCCCAGCCCCATCCGGTGCATCAGCCTTATCTGCTGCCGCAGCTCCGCCGGGTCCAGCTTGCCGTTCCAGGCCCAGAACGGCGCGTTCCAGGCCCAGAACGGCGCCCCGCGATACTGGTTGGACGGATGCTTGAATTCCTTTAGTAAACGGTCCTGCATTTTTTATGTCCCTTTTTTTGAATGTTGCCGGCCAGATTGTCGGTGATCTAAATGCTTGTCGCCATTTTTGTTGATCTAACAATATTCATGCTGAGATGTCAAAGCAATCCAAAAGCGATTTAGGCGTCGTTCCTCTCCTGCATCTGTACGGAGCATATCGGTTCAATAATCAGGTTGCCGTCATTCTGGACATGGTAGGCGCCTGGGCGCCCTCGTCCCGTTTCTGGCCGGTTTGGTCCGCCAAACCGGTCAAAAATGTGCCAAGTCATTTTCCGCCCGCCTCAGGAAATCTGAATTTGACGGCCGGAGACCGTGTATACGGGGCGGGTAAGGGTATCCGAGTAAGGGTGGCGGCAGGGCGGGTAAGGGTGCGCTGAAGTGTTGATAGCAAGAAGTTGCAGCCATGGCACAGCCATTTGGGCATGAGAAGCTAATCGTTTATCAGAGTCAAAGGCGATGACATATGATTGACGCAGAGCAATGGACTCTTAAACGCACACACCTAACCGCCACCCTTACTCGGATACCCTTACCCGATTCGCTTCCAACGATCCGGCTCGGATGGTCGGTTCGTGGTGTCATAAGCGGTCAACTCCACCCATAAATTCTACGGAAGACCCCCAGAATTAAGCCCCTCCTGTGGTCCCCTAAAACGCTCGCTTAGCTGCTGTCTTGAAGGCCCAGGCTCAGCGGGCGTTCTTATATAGCTCCAAAGTCAGGCTGCCGTAAGCGGGGAACCGCCCCTCGTCGTGCGATGGGCGGTTGCACCAGATGAAGCATTCGGCGGCCAGACAGCCGCAGGCCTTGCCGTATTCCATGGTCAGGATGCGATGCCCGAATGTAGGCAGGTGCGCGTTGGGCATCTGGCAGGCATGTTTGCCGATCAGTTCCATCTTGCGGTCGAGCTGCGGGGAAATGTCGACGAACGTCTCCCAGCGCAGATAGGCCGAACCGTACCTTGTCTGCGGTTCCATCCAGTAAAGCAGGCCGCCCTTATAGCCGCGCTTGACGGCTTCCCAATAACCGTTGGTTGCCAGCAGCGTGGTGCCGAAGTGCTCGGGATTGTAAGTGGCCAGCGGGCTGGTCAGGATGAGCTCGGGGTTGTGTTCGAGAATCAGGTTGGTCATGCGTTCTATGGGCTCTTTTTCCTCGCCGGCGGTAATGATGCAGGGCACATCTCCGGTGACACTGGCCGGCCGGGGTGTATCGTAGCGCAGATCGACCCGGTCAAGGTTTTCATCGGTATAGTGGCGCTGCGGGTAGTCCAGGTGGATGGGGGTTGTGCCCAGTTCGGCGGCAGCGGCGGCGCACTCGCGTTTGCGGCGGGCCATCATGTCCGTATTGACTTCCTTGCGGTTGACGCGCTTGTTGTCGGCTTCCAGAGTTGAGACCGAGCCGGACATGTTGTTGGTTGACATTATATAAACGACTTTATAACCCAGGGCGTGGTACTTGGCCAGGGTGCCGCCGACCCCGATTTCAATGTCATCGGCATGCGCGCCCATGGCCATGACGGTTTGCGGAATACTGTCTGGTAATGTCCTCATATTAAAAGGATCCTTCCTGTTTTTTTTAAGCCTGTGCTTTTCGGTAAATAAATTATATCCGGCTATGATCCGCACTTAGATGCAACATGATCTGAAAATCGCACAACCTGTCATTATTGTCAAGTATCGAGTGGCAATCCTCAACCATCGCATCTATAATAATCAGCCTTGAGCCGGCATTGGGATTTTGTTACAAAACCATACCTTGATAAAATGGAATCATGGAATGATGGAGCGTAACTCTGGCCTGCTTCGCTTGTTTCTGAATCGTAATCCGCTCTCGTCGTACGCTATCGTCAACCGGCGTAAGGTAATGTGTCCATGCATTGATCATAAGTCTGTCCGAAGGCTCTCTATGAGCAGACGATGGGCTTTCCCAAGGGAATCGGTGAACGAGAGCGCACGACGAGAACGGGAAACGAGTGAGATGGGGGCATTTATTTTGGATACTGGATATTCAGCCCCCCGAAAAATCTGGGAATGGCCCAGAGGCCGGACTGAACACTGAACATCTGAACACACACAATCCAAGCGACGACATGATCAAACAACTTACGTAAATTTGTTTGACTAATTTGCTCAAAGAACTGGAAATTAAGTAGCCAATTATGATCACACCAAACCAGTTTAAGAGCGGTTCCGACAGTGACCGGATCGAGCAGGCTGTCACCCATGCCGTTAAGACAGGCGCTTGTTCCATTGAAATTCCGTGCGTCAACGAAATAAGCGGGCATCCGCTTTGGCAGATCGATCGGGCCATTCTGCTGCCATCGGACTTCACCCTGGTCCTGCGAGATTGCCGGATAGAGCTGGCGCCTCATGCCCGGTGCAATTTCATCCGCAATGCCGGAACCAGCCGGCAACCGCTGGAGGGCAATCGCAACATTCACATCATCGGAATCGGTAACGCGGTTTTCAGCGGCGGCTTTGGCGGGCATTTTTCCATGAATGGCGACATGAACGGCTGGGAGGCCATCGGCATCCTTTTTTACAATGTGGATAATTTCCGCATGACGGGCTTCCGGGTTGAAGAGGCGCACAACTGGTCCATCTCCATGGAGAACGGCTGCGCAAACGGTTACCTTGGAAACATCGATTTTCTGAATACCGGCCGGCACTTCAAAAAAGAGCTGGGCTTTTGTCCAAATCAGGATGGCATCAATCTGCGCAAGGGCTGCCATAACATCACTATTGAAAACATCACCGGCGTTTGCACGGATGAGGTGGTAGCCTTGACCGGCTTGCGGAGCAAAAGGACCAGGCCCCCCAGAAAGCCCGGCGCCAGGCCCAACATGATCGGAGGGAGTCAACCCGGCCCCGATGATGATATTTATAATGTGACCATCCGGAATGTCAAAGCCTGGAATGCCTGGGGCTACGGTATTGTCGGGGTGCGTGCCGCCGATGGCATCAAGTGCTACAATATCACCATCCGTGACATCATCGATGTGTCCGGTCCGGATACCAAGCGCATTAATGCCCTGTTGAAGATCGGCACCAACCGTTATTTCAATGAGCGCCCTTCGTTGCTGGGCGAGATTTTCAATCTGCATGTGGACAATCTTGTTTCCCGGGGCCAGATGGTCATACGTCTTGAAGCGCCATTGCAGGATTCGGTGATTCAGAATGTGCGGGGATATGGTGATTGCACCACCATGCTGCAAAAAATATCGCCGGAAATCGCCTGCCGAAATGTAATGTTCGACGGGCGGCCGTTGAGCTGATTGCATCAGGCTGATGACGTCGATTGACAGCACAGGAGATTAAAAAATGGCATATACTTACAAATCTGTTTATCTTGACGATGAGATGATCCGTGGGCGCGTGTTTGATTTCATGCGGCCTGCCTCCGCGAATCAAAAGGTCAGTGTGTTTTGGGTCCACGGCGGCGGGTGGGTCGCCGGCCATCGCGAGGGCGGTCATGCCGTGATCAAGGCCCTTTTGCAACGCGGTTTTGTCTGCGCCACTACCGATTATCGCCTGACGGGCGTCAAGGCGCTCGATCAACTGGCTGACATCCGCGAGGCCTATGCGGCCTTTTGCGGATTACTGGCGGAGCACGGCCTGCCGGAACGGGTTTGCGTGTATGGTGAATCAGCCGGCGCGCATCTCGCCGCTCTGCTGGCTCTGGCCGCGCCCGGCGCTTGCGGCGAGTCTGCACCCTCTGACCAGCCGCAAGGGCAGATGTCCTGTCTGGCGCCGGTCGGCGCGGTGTTGCAGTCCACGCCGGTGTGTTTTACCCCCTGGCCCGATATCTTTCCCCGGATATGGGCGGGCATGCAGCAGATTGCCGGCGCACGCTATGAGGATAACCCCGAACTTTTCCGTCGGCTTTCACCCATTGAATATGTCGATGAAAAAACCTGCCCGGTGTTTTTTATGGAAGCGGAAAATGAGCACATGTTCCCCCATGCCCAGGTTGAGGAATTTGCGGGGGAAATGCGGTGTCATGGTCGCCGGGTAGAGATAAAAAATTATCCGCGGGTGGAGCATGGCTTCTTTTATGATCTGACCCGTTGGCAACAGCGGGCAGCCTTGGACGATATGGTAAATTTCATGCTGACTCTGTGAATGCATTGACTGCAAAAACTGATAAATTCGGGCCTGCTGAACAGGATATAGCCCGCCGGCGCGCTGAACTTGCCGCGGCCTGGCCCGCCGGCTGGCGGAGCATGACGGAAGCTTGGGCTGGCCGGGGCGGGGACGCGGCTTGGCTGATGGGCCCGGCCAATTATCTTGCCCGCACCATGGAAACACGTTGGGCCGTTGACCCAGTGATGTTAACCTGTTTTGTTCCGCAGGCGATCACTGTGGATCCGGCGGTCCTGAGCCGCCTGGATTTTATCTTGCTGACCCATAGACACCGGGACCACATGGATCCTGAATTATGGTCGGCGCTGGCCGGAAGCGCCATCCGCTGGATTGTGCCCGGCGATATGCTGGTGCCAGTGTGTGAGGCGGGCGTGCCGCAGGAGCGGATAACGCCGGCGGAAGCGGGTGTGCCGTTGGATTTGCAGGGCATGCGTATCACGCCTTTTGCCGGATTGCATTGGGAGTATGCGCACGGTTGGCAACGGGGATCTCCCCGGGCCGGGATTGATGCAACGGGCTACTTTGTGGAATGGGACGGGCATAGCTTGTTGTTTCCCGGCGACACCCGGACTTACGATCCCGCGGCTCTGCCGGTTTTCAGTGGTGTGCAAACCCTGGTCGCCCATGTCTGGCTGGGCCGCAAGGCCGCCGGTAATCCACGTCCGCCTCTGCTTGCGGATTTCTGCGGATTTGTTGCGGCATTAAAACCGTGCTGCAATGTCTGGTTGACGCATCTGTGGAATGTGGTGCGCAAGCCGTATGACTATTGGGATGAACGCCATGCCCGGTTAATCAGGGATGGCCTGCATGATCTTCTTCCGGGAGTGACGGTCGCGGCGCCGGAATTCTGGCGCGGCATGGATTTGTAAATCGCCGGGCAAGTGGGAAATATTTGCAAAATATGAGCTTGCAGCTTGATGATAAATTATTACAATCATGATGCTGATGAAAAGATGCTTGGGCTTGGTGTGATAAAGGTCACATTTTGATATCATGAGGCCAAAAAGACATCTCTGCGGCAGCGTAGCTGGAGCGTGGGTCTCGATGCCCACTTTTCATTCCATTTTGTTTTCGCTTGCACTTTTATCCGGCTTCTTGCTGCTGCCCGCCCAAAGTAATGCCTCTCAGACTTACGCCCTGGGGGGCGATCAGGTTTACGAGCAGGAAATCGGCGGTACGCGTTACCGCATCCATGTTTTCACCAATGTCGGGGCCACCGCACTGGATGTGCGCCTGGGCGGTGAAGTCGAATACCTGGTCGTGGCCGGCGGCGCCGGCGGCGCCGGCAACAGCTCGCACGTTCCCGGTGGCGGTGGCGCCGGCGGTTACCGTTCGTCGGTGCCGGGCGAGCTTTCCGGCGGCAATGCACCGGCGGAACCACGGCTGGTCGTGACACCCGTGCCTTATCCGGTCTTTGTGGGCGATGGCGGCGCCGGCGCGCCGGCGGCGAATTCAGTTAGTGGAGGCTCCGGCGCGGGCTCGCAATTAGGTGATATCATTGCCGCCGGCGGCGGCGGTGG
>JAIVGW010000030.1 GCA_020201415.1 Lentisphaerota bacterium | reverse complement strand
CCGCAATGGAAACCTGCGCCGAATTGCTGCTGGAACTGCTGGAAACCGGCGGCAGCGACGCGGAAACCGCCTGGACGGCCATGGATGAGTCGGAAAGCCGCCGTCTGAAGGATTTCCGGCATGCCTTACCCGAAACAGTCAATCAGCGCATCGGCGAACGCGCCGCGCGTTATCCCGGCCTGACCAAACTCGGCACTGATTTTGCCGTGCCCGACCAGGCGCTGCCGGCCATGTTGCAGGCCTATCACAGCGCTTTGCGGGAGGGACAGTTCGAATACGTCATCTTCGGCCATATCGGCAATAATCATGTGCATGTCAACATCCTGCCGCGCGACCTGGATGAATACCGCCGCGGCAAGCAACTCTACCTGCAACTGGCGCGCACCGCCCTGGACTTAGGCGGCACCGTCTCCGCCGAACATGGCGTGGGCAAACTCAAGACAGCCCTGCTGCGGGAAATGTACGGCGAAGCAGGCATCGCCGCCATGCTGGCCGTGAAGCGCCTGTTCGACCCGAATGGCATTATCAATCCCGGCAATATGTTCGACTGATTGCCGCCGTCACGCACCGGCGGCCCGGTTTGCGCCGGATAGTAACCTACGGGTTGATTGATATTTGGAGGGTTTTGCTTTGTCAAAACCGTTTGAAGCCCGGGTGGTTGCGCCGACGCGCAACCCTCAAGTGAACAAACAGACGGGGTTATTGATAAGCAGAATCAATGCTCCCGTGCCAGCACAAAATCGGCGGGGCGGCCGCAACCGGCACAGGATACGGCCGTTCCGGTTTGCCGTAAACCACGCAGGTCAGCGCGATAGGCCCGGCGCTCCACCTGCAGTGCGCCGCAGCCGGGACAGCGGGTATCCTGTCCGTCTATAGCTATGTTCCCCAGATAAACATAAGGCAGTGTCTTCCGGCAGATATCCCCGGCACGTTGCAAGGTCTCCGGCGGTGTAGGCGGTAATTGCAGTTTGTAGGCCGGGTGATAAGCGCTCAGATGCAGGGGTGTGGCGGCGCCCAGGTGCTCGCCGATCCATTCCGCCAGGCTGACAAATAATTCATCACGATCATTCAATCCGGGAATTACCAGGTTGGTGATCTCCAGATGGCAGCCGGCGCGCCGCACACTAATGGCAAACTCCAGGGCTGGAGCCAGGCTGCCGCCGCAGTAATCACGGTAAAATTCCGGCTCAATACTCTTGAGGTCCAGGTTAACCGCGTCGATCAGCGGGAGCAGGGCCGCGGCCGGCGCGCTGTTGACCATGCCATTGGTTACCAGCACATTGGCCAGACCGGCGGAGCGGGCCAGGCCGGCGCAGGCCAATACATACTCGAAATTGATCAGCGGTTCGTTATAGGTGTAGGCCACCGCGCGCGTCCCGGCGCCCAGGGCCATGTCGATAACTTCATCGGGCGGCACAATGCGGGTGGACCGTCCAACCGTCTGCGAAATCCCCCAGTTCTGGCAGAAGCGGCAGGACAGATTGCACCCCCAGCCACCGATGCTGAACACGGACGATCCGGGCATGAAATGATACAGCGGCTTCTTTTCCATCGGATCATCATGCGCGCCGGATAACAGACCATAGCCGCCGGCGTAAAGCCGTCCGTTACGCACCATGCGCACACCGCAACGCCCGGCATGACCATCCGCAATCAGGCATTGATGCGGACACAGGCGGCAACGGATGCGACCGTCCGATTCCGTTTCCCAATATTCGGCAAGTTGCATGACACCCTTTTCGATAATAGGCCGCGCCTTTAAAAGACCTTTGACATAATACCAGTATCACGGGATAATTCAATACACGAACAACGGACTTTTTTTGCAGGCTGCAATCCTTGAGTGAATAATGAATACCGCAAGAGTTATAGTGATCATCCTCGATTCGGTGGGTATCGGCGCCGCCCCGGATGCCGCCGACTACAATGATGCCGGCGCCAACACCCTGGCCAACCTGGCGGAAGCGGTTGGCGGACTGCGGCTGCCGACTTTTGAGCAACTGGGCCTGGGCAATATCCCGGCCCTGCTGCCCGGTGGACGCCCCATTGCCGGCGTGCCGCCCGTCCTGCACCCTGAGGCGGATTACGGCGCCATGCGCGAACTGTCGGTCGGCAAGGACACCACCACCGGGCACTGGGAGATCGCCGGCCTGCACCTGACTGAAGGCTTTACCACCTTCCCGCCCGGCCCGCCGTCTTTTCCCGCCGGACTTTTAAAAACACTGGAAGAACGCACCGGGCGCGGCATCCTGGGCAACAAGGCGGCCAGCGGCACCGCCATTATCGAGGAGCTCGGCGCGGAACAGTTGCGCACGGGCAACTTGATTGTCTATACCAGCGCCGATTCCGTCATGCAAATCGCCGCGCACGAAGATGTCATTCCCGTGGAGCAACTTTACGCCGTATGCGCCGCCGCGCGGGAATTATGCAATCCGCTGAAAGTGGGGCGGGTCATCGCCCGGCCCTATACCGGTCAGCCGGGCCGGTTCCAGCGCACCAGCCGCCGCAAGGATTATTCGCTGCCGCCACCCGAACCGTTCATCATGGAAAACCTTCAGGCAGCCGGCATCCCGGTGCATACCATCGGCAAGTTGGATGACATTTACGACCGGCACGGCATCAGCAACAGCCGGCACACCACCAACAATCATGATTCGCAACAGGCCCTGCTGGAGTTGATCGCATCCGATGCGACAGGATTGATCCTGGCTAATTTCATCGACTTCGACATGCTCTACGGCCATCGCCGGGACGCCCGGGGCTATGCTCGGGCGCTGCAAGACACTGACGCTTTTCTGTCAGAGCTGCTGCCGCGGCTCAAGTCTGACGACCGCCTGGTCCTGACCGCCGACCACGGCAATGACCCGACGTTCAGCGGGACCGACCATACCAGGGAATATGTACCCTTGCTGTCCTACACCCCGCAACGGCATGGGCGCAGCCTGGGCATCCGGCAGGGTTTCTTCGACATCGCGCAAACGCTGGCCGGCTGGTTCCGGCTGCCGGCCTGGCCGCGCGGCGTGGCCTTTGATCCCTAACCGCTACCAGCATGGCCGCCGGCCTGGAATCAGCCAGCGCAAAAATCACCGGCAAATCCCAGATCAAGTATTCAGCCGCCCAACACGGCAATCAGGCGCTGCAGTTTTCCGCAGCGCTCGAGCAATTCCTGTTTGCGGGTCTTCTGCTGCTCAATCACCCTTGCCGGCGCCTTGCGCACAAAATCAATATTGTCCAGCTTGCGATTGACGGACGCCAGATCGTTCGTCAATTTCTTGAGCTGATCTTCCAGACGCTTGCGTTCGGCCTGGCCGTCCAACACACCTTCAATCGGCATGAAAATCGTCCCAAGACGCGTGATCCCGTGGGGCATGATCCGCGGCGGATTGAACTCGGCATCCACGGTAATGGAGGAGGCACGCAGCAAACTGGCAATGGACAGCTCATCCGCCGCCAGCAGTCGGGCGGTTTCCGCCGATTCCGGCTTGAGCACATAGGCAATCAGACGCGAGGGCGCGATGCTGTAATCGGTGCGCAGGGTCCGCCCGATGCGGATCAGCTCGTGCTTGTTTTCCACATAGTCCGCCATGCGGCGGAAATCGCCCCAACCGGCCACCTCTTCCGGGTCCAGGGGAACGGGCCAGCGGGCCAGCATCAGGAGTTCATCGTCGCTCCCATAACCCATACCATGCCACAATTCCTCGGTAATAAACGGAGTAATCGGGTGCAACAGCCGCAGCACATGGGAAAAAACACAGTGCATCACCCTCAGCGTCTGCTGCCGCCGTTCCGGCTGATCGCTGTTCAGCGAGGTTTTGGCATATTCAATATACCAGTCACAAAACTGATGCCAGACGAAATCGTACAATTCGCGCGTCATATCGTTGAAACGGAAGCGCTCGAGGCTGTCGGTACAGGCGGCAATGGTATTATTCAGCCGCACCAGGATATGCTTGTCGTCCGGATCAAGATCCGCGGACTGGAAATCCGCCAGTTGCATTTCCGCCCCCGGCGCGGTGGAGTCGGTATACATCTTCATGAAACGCGCGGGCTGAAGCGCAGGGCATCAGCGCTGAACTCATCAATCACCGTCAGCGGATCAATGGAATTCCCCAGGCTTTTGCTCATCTTACGGCCGGCATCATCGCGCACGGTGCCGTGGATGTAAACCCGATCAAAGGGAATATCATCCATAAATTCCAGGCCGGCCATAATCATGCGCGCCACCCAGAAAAAAATAATCTCGGCGCCCGTCACCAGGCTGCGGGTAGGATAATAGGCCGCCAGTTCCGGCGTGCGGGCCGGCCAGCCCAATACGCTGAACGGCCATAGCCAGGAGGAAAACCAGGTGTCCAGCACATCCTCGTCCTGGTCAAACTCCGCAACGCCACAGGCCGGACAGGTTTCCGGCGTCCGCGTGGCGGCCCATTCGTGGCGGCAGGCGCGGCAGTAATACACCGGGATGCGATGGCCCCACCAGATCTGGCGCGAAATGCACCAATCACGGATGTTTTCCATCCAGTCCAGATAAACCTTGGTCCAACGCTCCGGCACAAACTGGATCCGGCCGTCCTTGACGGCCTGAATGGCCGGGCGCGCCAGCGGCTTCATGCGCACAAACCACTGGAGCGAAAGCCGCGGCTCAACCACCGTATCGCAACGATAACAATGACCGACGGCATGCGTATGTTCCTCCACCTTCTCCACCAGCCCGGCGGCGGTGAGATCTTCGAGCAGGCGTTTACGGCATTCGAAACGGTCCAACCCCTGATAAGGCCCGGCCAGTTCGTTCATGATGCCGTTTTCGTCCATGACATTTATCGGCTCGAGATTATGCCGGCGCCCCATTTCAAAATCGTTCGGATCGTGCGCCGGAGTGATCTTGACCACCCCGGTCCCGAATTCCGGATCAACAAAATCATCCTGGATAATCGCCAACTCACGCTTCAACAGGGGCAACAGGCAGCGCCGGCCCGCCAGGCCGGCGTAGCGTTTGTCACGCGGATTGACGGCCACGGCCACATCCCCCAGCATGGTTTCCGGACGGGTGGTGGCCACCACCACGGCTTCCTTGCGCTTGCCGCCCAGACAGGGATAGCGCAGGTAATACAGATGGCCGGCGGTGTTGACATGCGCGCTTTCCTCATCTGAAAGCGCCGTGCGGCAGCGGGGGCACCAATTGATGATGTAATTGCCGCGATAAACCAGTTTTTTTTCGTAGAGCCGCACGAAAACCTCGGCCACCGCCGCGCTGAGACCCTCATCCATGGTAAAGCGCTCCCGCGACCAGTCACAGGACGCCCCCAGTCTTTTAAGCTGGCTGGTGATGGTATTGCCGTATTTCTCCCGCCATTGCCAGACGCGCTCGACAAATTTTTCACGTCCCAGCTGGTCCCGACTCAAATGCTTCTTGCGCAGGTCGCGCTCGACCACATTCTGCGTGGCGATCCCGGCATGGTCCGTGCCGGGGACCCACAGGGTGTTGCACCCCTGCATGCGCCGCCAGCGCACCAGGATATCCTGGATGGTCGCGTTCAGAGCGTGCCCCATGTGCAGAATCCCGGTCACGTTGGGCGGCGGAATCACTACGGCATAGCGATCGCCGGCAGCGGCCGGATCGGCCTGAAAAGCGCCTTGTTCCACCCAGCGCCGGTACCAGCGTTCCTCCACCGCGCGCGCATCATAATTTTTGGCCAGTTCGGTCATGCATATTCCCCGACAGATAAAACTTCCCGGGCGGCCGCTCGACCGGCCCGGCGGAACCAGCAGTCCGTTCAGACGGACTCAGCTGTCTTTTCCTCTTCCTTGAACAATTTGTACTCCACGCTGTCCACCAGGGCCTCCCAGGATGCCTCAATGATGTTTTCCGAAACCCCCACGGTGCCCCAGCTATCCTGACCATCAGACGACTCGATGATCACCCTGGTCTTGGCGGCCGTGGCTTCCTTGGGATCCAGAATACGCACATGGTAATCCGTTAATGAAACATCCTTGATGGACGGGAAGAATTTGGTGAGCGCGCGGCGCAGGGCGCTGTCCAGGGCATTCACCGGGCCATCGCCCTCGCCCACGGTATGCGCAACTTCGCCCCCGACATTGAGTTTGATGGTGGCTTCGGAAATGCAGGGCTCATTGGGGCCGCGTTTTTCCACAATCACCCTGAATCCCTGCAGATCGAAGAAGGACTTATGCCTCTTAAGCACCTTCTGAATCAACAGCTTGAAAGAGGCATCGGCCGCCTCGAACTCATATCCGCGCTGTTCCATCTGCTCCATGGAATGCAGTACCTGCCGGACTTCCGGCGAAGATTTGCTCATCTCCACCCCCATCTCCACCGCCTTCAGCAGCACATTGGTGCCGCCCGCCAGTTCGGAAAGCAGGATCCGTCTTTCATTGCCGACCGTCTCCGGCGGCACATGCTCAAAACTGGAAGGATTTTTCTCCACCGCGTTCACGTGCATTCCGGCCTTATGCGCGAAAGCGCTTTCGCCGACGTAAGGCGCATGCCGGTTGTGCGGCACATCCAGCAGGTTGTCGACAAAACGCGACAACCCGTACAATTCCTTCAGAGCATCCGGCCGCCCGCACTCGCGGTCCATCTTCAACGCCAGGCTGGGAATGATCGAACAGAGATTGGCGTTGCCGCAGCGTTCGCCATAGCCGTTGATCGTGCCCTGTATATGCGTGGCCCCGGCCCGCACCGCCTCCAGCGAATTGGCCACCGCCAGTTCGCAGTCATTATGACAATGAATACCGATGGTGATGGGAAAGGTCCGGGCCACCAGGGCGGTGATCTCATGAATCGCATGCGGCAGCATGCCGCCGCAGGTGTCGCACAAAACCAGCGCATCGGCGCCGTTTTCAGCCGCCGCTTTAAGCACCGCCAGCGCTTCCTCGGGGTTGTCCCGGTAGCCGTCAAAAAAGTGCTCGGCATCGAAAATCACTTCGCGCCCGTTTTCCTTGAGAAACCGCACCGTATCACCTACCATCCGCCGGTTTTCCTCGGCCGTGGTGCGCAGCACATCCCGCACATGCAGCAGCCAGGACTTGCCGAATATCGCCACGGAAGGCATGCCTGATTCAATCAGCTTGAGCGAGCCCTGGTCTTCCCCTATGGGTGTGTTGGCGCGGCGGGTGCTGCCGAAGGCCACCACCTTGGCATGCTTCATTTCATGCTTGCGGATCTCGCTGAAAAACTCCATATCCTTGGGATTGGAGGCGGCGAAACCGCCCTCAATGTAATCCACCCCGAACTCATCCAGCCGCAAGGCCAGACGCACTTTACCGTGCAGTGAAAGCGATACGCCTTCACACTGCATCCCGTCGCGCAGGGTGGTATCATATATCTCAACTCTTTTTCCGGGCATTACGCGCTCCTTTTTTAACGGCCGGCCGCCGCGGGGCCTTGTGCAGGCTGAAGGTCTCATGCAGCACCCGCATGGCCTTGTCGGCCAGCTTTTTCCTTACAACCACTGAAATTTTTATTTCCGAGGTGGCAATCATCAGAATGTTTATATTATTTTCGGCCAATGCATGAAATACACGGTAGGCCACGCCGGAATGCCCGCGCATACCCACCCCAACCACGCTGACCTTGGCAATGTCCTGATCAACATTCACATGGCGCACCTTCAGGGAACGCGCAGCCTTCTCCAGAACTTCGCGCGCCCGCGGCTGGTCGTCGCGGTGGATGGTGAATGAAATATCGGTAATCCCCTGTTCACTGGTGTTCTGCACAATCATGTCGATGTTGATATTGGCGGCGGCCAGTTCACGAAAAATGCGCGCCGCCATCCCGGGCCGGTCCGGCACATGCCCTATCGTCAATTTCACCTGGTCCTGGTCCGCGGAAATGCCGCGCACAATTATATCTTCCATATCTGCCACCTCTTCCTTTACCAGCGTCCCCGGCGCCTTGACAAAACTGGACAACACTTCAATCCGCACCCCGTATTTTTTGGCAAATTCCACGGACCGCGACATCAGCACTCTTGCACCCAGACTCGCCAATTCCAACATCTCATCGTAAGCTATTTCCTTGAGCTTGCGCGCGTCCGGAACCACCCGGGGATCGGCGGAATAGACGCCTTCCACATCCGTGAAAATCTGACAGCGCTCGGCCCGCAACGCCGCCGCCAACGCCACGGCGGTGGTGTCCGAGCCGCCGCGCCCGAGTGTGGCGATGTCATCAAGCGGCGTAAGCCCCTGGAACCCGGCCACTATCACTATCCGGCCTTCCCGCAAATGGCGGCGAATCCGCGCGGGATTCACCCGCAGGATCTTGGCCTTGCGGTGCGCGGCATCGGTGCGGATGCCGGCCTGGGCGCCGGTCAGCGATACGGCTTCCACCCCCATGACATGCAGCGCCATGGATAAAACCGCGACGGAAACCTGTTCGCCGGTGGACATCAACATGTCCATTTCCCGGTCGCTGGGCGATGAATTCACCTGGTGCGCCAATTCAATCAGGGCGTCGGTGGTATCGCCCATGGCGCTGACCACCACTACCACGTCATGACCGGCGCGCCGGGTTTCCAGCACCCGCGCCGCAACCCGGCGCAGGCAGGCCGGATCAGCCAGCGAACTGCCTCCGAATTTTTGTACAATCAGGCCCATCTGCCGACCCTTCAAAAAAGTGCCGCGAACCGCCCCTTCAGGCTTCATCCACAATCCGCATGCGGACCGTGGCATCGCCCACAATCGGCATGGCGTCGATTTCGGCTATCGCCTGCCGGAAGGCACGTTCCGGAGCCTGATGAGTAATGATGATCACCGGCACCTGCGCTCCGGCACAGTCTTCCTTCTGCAACAGCGAGGCGATGCTGATGCCGTGCCGGCCCAGCACCGCGCCGATTTCGCCGAAGACCCCCGGACGATCCAGCAGGGTCAGACGCATGTAATACCGCGATACGGTCTCCCCGATATGCCGGATCGGTCGCGGGTTGGCATTCAACAGCAATGGCACGCGGCATTTATCGCCGGCGGCCAGATTGCGGGCGGCATCCGCCAGGTTGCCCACCACCGCGCTGGCGGTGGGTTCGCGCCCGGCGCCCCTGCCATAAAGCAACACCTCACCCGCGCCGTCACTGTCGATCAGCAAGGCGTTGAACACCCCGTCCACCGAGGCCAGGATATGGCCGGACGGCACCAGCGCCGGGTGTACCCGCACTTCAATTTCCTTGCCGGCATCCAGCACCACCGCCAGCAGCCGGATGCAATAGCCCAGGTCATGGGCATACTCCACATCCGTCGCCGCCAGGCGGCTGATGCCTTCCACCGAGACGGCTTCCAACGGCACAGGCTGGCCGAAGGCCAGCGATGCCAGCACCACGGCCTTGTGAGCCGTGTCCAGGCCATCGATGTCCAACGCCGGATCAGCCTCGGCATAGCCCGCGGACTGCGCGGCCTGCAAGGCCTCGTCAAATGACTGCCCGGTATGTTCCATACTGGTAAGGATATAATTGCAAGTACCGTTAAGAATCCCGTACATGCTGTGGATGCGGTCCGCCACCAGCCCGTCCCGCACCGAACGGATCAGGGGAATACCGCCGCCCACACTGGCCTCAAAGAAGATGTCTGTATGATTTTCGGCCGGCATGGTACGCCGCCGCTCCGCGCTCAATTCCGCCACCCGCCGCAACACCAGGCGCAAGCCGACTCGTTCAGCCAGCAAATCACCGTTGCGCAACAGCACATCCGCCACCCCGGCGCCCACGGTACCCAACCCCAGTAATCCGACACCTACTTCGCGCATATGAAAACCTATATCCCCAGCAGGCGATCTACCCGTTGCATTTTCAGTCAGTTAAGCTGCCAAATTACCAAACCGTCCGACGATATCCAAGCAAAAAACAAGGCGGGCCAGCGGCCAAGGGCGTAAGACAAATATTTTGATATAATGGAGGCGCTTGCAAAACCCCACGGGCGCGTTTTATTTGCGGTTCACCAAGACGGTTCGCCCTACCCGTTTCGGCAGCAATCCGGGAAGGTAGGGCGAGGCGTCTCGCCGAGCCACTGGGGTTTTACAAGAACCTCATATATCTGTCAAAAAAACCAATATTTGAAGAACACCTTACACGTATCAAAAAATCTGTCCGACACCCTGGCGGCCACCCTTCGACTCCGCTCAGGGCTGGCAACCAAAGGTGCCCCGGCCGCCAGCAATTCGCATGCTCGTAGCCCTTTTCATGTTTCTCATGTCAGTTGTGGCAGAATGAGACATCAAGCGACAGCACACACCAGGCGTCCGGGACCGGTGATGGCCCGGCCGGCATGCTCAACAACAACGCCGGCCGGTATTTCAACAGATAATTCACGCATATCCTGCTTCAATCGTATCGTGCCGTGCGGTGTAGGCACGTCCGCTTTGATCGACCGCAGCCCGCAGCCAGCGGGCTGCAGAGCAAAGCGTGACCACCCGGGGGCAAGCGGCTCCAGACCGAACAATTCACGTATCAGCAGGAAGACCGGCCCGGTACTCCAGGCATGGCAAAGACTGGCGCCATACGGCCGATTGTACATCGCCAGGTGATCATCAGCCCCGGCATCCGAATTATAACGCTCCCAGAAACTGGTGGCGCCGGCGCGCAGCATTCCACCCCAATAATTACGCACTACCTCAAGCATGGCCGCCCGCTGCCCGCAGCCGGCCAGAGCGGAGACTTCCAGGCTGCGCATATAGGGTGTCCCGACCGCCGGCACCGCTTGATTCATTAAAACATTCTCCACCAGACTCTTGCGCTGCCCATCCGTGGCAACACCGGCCAACACGGCCAACAGGTTGGCATGCCGACCGATACGCGCGCTCCCGGAACAATCGCGGAAAGCGCCGGCTTCCTCCGACCAGAAGAGAGAACGGGCAGAATCCCGCCGCCGCATTGCAATATTTCCCCAATGTTCAGCGGCCATTTGGTCGCCAAGCCAACCGAACAATTGGGCGGCAGCGGTCAAGGCCCGGATGGACAGAAACTCCAGACAGGCGCTGTAACCGGTTTTATCAATATCGGCCCAATCGATGAAAAGCCAGCGGCAGGCGGCGGAGGGAATCATATCAGTGTGGTCACGTCTGTTTTCCAGCGCCCGCAACAGCCGCTCAAGTTGGGGACGCTGCCGCGCCAGGAATTCAAGATCGCCGAAATGCATGACGTAATCATGCAGCGCCATTATCCAGAAAAAAGAGTAGTCGATGATGCCGTTGAAATCCAGGCCTTCCGGATCGGCGCCATAGAGCGCCACCAGCGAGCGGCGCATAATGCCCGCATCAAAAAAAACAAACGCATTGGCCAGCCCGGCCAGATACAGGTCGCCCACCCAAGGGAGGCGGTCGCGCTTGATGCCGTCCACAAAGATCTCGCGCATGCACAACCGCAAAGTGTAGGCCGCCTGCCGCCAGATGCGATCCAGCATCGGATCGTCCGACGAAAACGACCCCCGATAGCTTACAGGAAAAGTGGAAGCGCGCAAACGGATGGATTCCACTTGCAACCCGGGTGAAGCCGCCACACGCAGATAGCGCATGGCCAGTTCAACCGGCGACACTACGCACCCCGCGCCGGGCATCAACTCGGTCACATACTGTTCATGATGAACAGCATCCTCATTCCGCGCTTCCGCTTCACTTTCACCGGGATGAAACGCCAGCGTGCCCGCGCCCCGTACCTGCGCTTCCGGCCGTCCGAAAACTTCAACGCCGAAATCCCAGACACCGTTACCCAGTGATATCGGCGCCAACTCGACCTCGGGCAGACGCTCCTCATGCGGAAAGCGGTCAGTTCCAACACAAGCGACGGGGTGCGGCGGCCCATAACGACAGGCATCCGTACTTACCGTCCAAGCCGGATCGGAATTGATCTGGCCTTCCATCAACAGCGTCGGAGGCGCGCTCACGGAATGCACCCGGACAAAGAATCGATTATCGCCCTGCCGCAGCCAGGGCAAAATATCCAAATTCACCGGTTCAGGCCGCGGGACCGCCGCAACATGCAGAATCACATGGCCGTTCAGCGTAATATGCAGATGTCCGCAAGCGGCAACCCTGATCCGCGCGGCGTCCGGCATGCAATCGAGACGCCATTCCCGCACGGCGTACAATATCGGACATCCTGAACGGAAAGCGCCGGGATGGGCCACATGCAGACAGGCCTTGAAGCTATCATGCCGCAGCCGGTTGAAAAACCAGGCCTCCAACTCGCCCGGTTCATACAACCAGCAGGCTCCCGCGCCGGGTTCGGCAAACAGCGCCAGCTTGGCCGGATCGGGATCAAAAACGCCCACGTTCTCGAAAGGATCCACGGCGGGGGCATCTTGAAAGGCATCCCCCGGCCC
>JAIVGW010000029.1 GCA_020201415.1 Lentisphaerota bacterium | reverse complement strand
CCATAAAAAGCGATGTTCGCCAGGCAGCGCCGCCTGATGGCGCGCCAAGCCGACCAGCCGGCCCGAAGGGGCGCACACGACGTGCGGCTCACAGAGGTAACCATCCACGCCATCATGCCGGACCTGGCCGCTCACGGTGGCCATGGTTTTCCAGGTCAAGCCCTGGTCGGGGGAGACGGCAATGCCCAGTTTTCCGGACCAGATCGAGTCGACGCCGATGTAAATCAGCCGCCCGTCCGGCAGGCAGTTCGGGCCGTGTGGCGCCGAAACAGGCGACAGCGTCGGCCGGTCCCAGGACTGACCGCCGTCATGCGACCGCCGGGTCCAATAGCCCAGCCGCCGGGTAGACGCTGGAAAGCGTTCATCATAGGCCACTGAGCTTTCGCAGTCGAGTTCCTTCCAGGCATTGGCCCACTTACCGGCATCTTCGGGAGCAGCCCCCTTGACATAAGGCGTCCACCGGTCGAGATCGTCCGGAGTGATCTTCTTGATCATTTTCTCCCACTCAGCCCAAGACAGGATTTTTTTAGCTTTCCGGTATCCGGACCAGTTCACCTCGTAGGACCGGTAATAGTATGACGTGAACCAGCTCATAACGAGCGTCCCGTCGGGCAGCACGCACAGACCGGCGTCACGGTCATCCAGCGGAGTGTTGTTGACGATGCGCGGTTCGGTCCAGGTCAGTCCGCCGTCTTGGGAAGACATGAGATAGTTCTTACCGAAAGGGCAGACATGGGCGTCGCGGTCGCCCGAAAATACAGCGTGGATTGTCCCGTCAGGCGCGCTTGCAACGGTGGGCCAGCCGATGTAGCGGTCCTGTTGTTTACATATTGGTCTGGTTTCAATTACTTCAGCCATTGCATCCTCCCGGACCGGTTGGGCAGGCCGGTCTCAATATTTTAGTTTAACCACAGAGCCACTTTCAAAAGTCAGATTGCCAACGGTTTTGATGAAGCACCCCTCAAAAAAAACATTATTATTGAATTACTTTCAAAAGTCCAGACGGTTGCGATCCCGCTAAAGCTGGACAAGCAGCGCACCCGTCACGCCGAAGGCGTGAACAATCCAGTGCAAAAACAGTCGGTTTTATTGATATTTGGAGGGTTGCGCTTCGTCGCAACCTTTTTTGCATGGACTTTTGAAACCATATCTATTAAAAGCTGTTTTTACGAATAATGCAGGCTAGCCAGCTTTATGTCGTGCACCCGACATGTATCAGGAAAGCCGGTTGCGATAATCCTCATAACCGAAACGGCGCACGACTTCCAGCCGGCCGTCCAGCCGGCGCACGGCCAGCGACGGCAGCGGCACGCCGTTGAAAGTGTTGGTTTTTACCATCGAATAATGGGCCATAACGATGTCCAGCACCGTCGCCGTTAAAACCCCGGTGTTCAACGCCACCGCCTCACCCGGCTCCAGGATCACCTCCACCTCGTGACGCTCGCGAAATTCCTTGACCAGCCGGCAGAGCAGATCGAGATCGTAATCCGGCCGGGTGATGTGATGCCCGCCGCCGAAATTCACCCACTGCACCTGGCGCAGGGCCTCCTCGAAATTGCGCTCCACCACGGCCAGCGTGCGCTCCAGGGAATCGGCATTGAGTTCGCACAGCGTATGAAAATGCAGGCCGCTGATGCCCTCCAAATCCGCCCCGCGCAATTGCTCAGCCGTGATGCCCAGGCGCGAACATGGCGCACAGGGATCGTACAGCGCGGTCTTGACCTCGGAATGCTCCGGATTGATCCGCAGCCCACAGCGCACCGGCCGCTCCGGCGCCGCGGCCCGATCGCGAAAATGCCGCCACTGATTCAGGGAGTTGAAGGAAATATGATCGGCCAGCCGCAAGAGGTCGTCGAATTCCTCGTCATGATAGGCCGGCGCGTAAAGATGCACCTCGCCGCCGAACTCCTCGCGCCCCAGGCGCGCCTCATGCAGTGAACTGGCGGTGGTGCCGGCCAACCCCCGGCGCAGCAGGGGAAAAACGCTGAACATGGCAAAGCCTTTCAGCGCCAGGATTATGCGGCAGCCGCCGCGCCGCTGGACCTCCTGCAATACCTCCAGATTGGACTGCAGCGCGGTCTCGTCCACGGCAAAGCAGGGTGAAGGCGCCTCCGCCAGCCAACGGTAATCCGCATCCATGTCCAGGGAATGCATGACGCTGCTCCTTTTTTGTCAGACAAGCACCTGCTCCACCCACGGCAGGCCACATTGGTTGAGCTGCTCCATGAAGGGATCGGGATCGAATTGCTCGACATTGAAGACCCCTTGGCCGCGCCAGACGCCCGTGAGCATCAGCATCCCGCCGATCATGGCCGGCACGCCGGTGGTGTAGGAAACGGCCTGCGCCTTGACCTCGCGATAACATTCGGCATGATCACAGATGTTGTAAATGTAAACTTTGCGGGGCCGGCCGTCCTTGATGCCTTCCAGCATGCAGCCGATATTGGTCTTGCCGTGATAATTCTCACCCAGCGATGACGGTTCCGGCAATACCGTCTTGAGGAATTTCAGGGGCACGATTTTATTGCCTTCATAGTCCACCGGATCAATGCGGGTCATGCCGACATTCTGCAGCACCCGCAGGTGCGTCAGGTATTCCTGGCCGAAGGTCATCCAGAACCGGATGCGCTTGAGCCCCGGCAAGTGCTTCACCAGCGATTCCAGCTCCTCATGATACAACAGATACATCTCCCGCGGTCCGATCCCCGGAAAATCAAAAGTCTTATGCTCGGACAGGGGCTCCGTTTCATGCCACTGCCCATTTTCCCAGTAGCGCCCGCGCTGGGTTATCTCACGGATATTGATTTCCGGATTGAAGTTGGTGGCGAAGGGATGCCCGTGATCGCCGGCATTGCAGTCCATGATATCCACATGATGGATTTCATCAAAATGATGTTTCAGGGCATAAGCGCAAAAAACATTGGTCACGCCGGGATCGAAACCGCAACCCAGCAGGGCCATCAACCCGAGTTCTTTGAATTGCTCGTGGTAGTCCCATTGCCACTTATAGCAGAAGCGCGCTTCGTCCGGCGGCTCGTAATTGGCCGTATCCAGATAATCCACCCCGGTGGCCAGGCAGGCCTCCATGATCGACAAATCCTGGTAAGGCAGAGCCATGTTCATGACCAGGCGTGGACGATGGGTCTTAATCAGGGCCACGACTTCCGCCGGATTATCGGCATCCACGCGCGCGATATCGATGGACCGCGGTAATTGGTCACGAATGCGCTCGCATTTGGCCAGCGTACGGCTGGCCATGCAGATTTCCCGGAAAACTTCCGGCGCACCAGCGCACTTGTGCGCCACCACGCCGCCGACCCCGCCGGCGCCAATGATTAAAACCTTGCTCATGACTGATTTCCCTCTTATATTGCGTAAGTCGATGTATGCTGGGCGCTACCAGCCAAGGGCGCCGGGCAACTGTCATTTAACCATTGAATATATCCTACAGGAATGTCAAAAACAACCATGAAAAAGACCAACATCATCATGATCCTGACCGACGATCTGGGCTACGGCGACTGCAGCTGCTACGGACAACAGGCCTGGCTGACACCCAACATCGATCGCATGGCGGCCGAAGGTTTGAGGTTTACCGACTTCTACACCACCAGCCCGGTCTGCAGCCCCGCCCGCACCTCCCTGCTGACCGGCCTGCATTCCGGCCATCTGCCCATCCGCCAGCTGGCCGACCCCTACCTGCCGGACGACTGCCCCACCATACCGCGCCTGCTGCGGCAACAGGGATATGTCAGCGCCTGCATCGGCAAGTACGGTGTCGGCAGCGGCCAATCGGACATCGACCCCCTGCGCAAGGGGTTCGATTACCACTACGGCTACAACTGCATGAGTCATGCGCATAATTATTATCCTCCGTTTCTGCGGGAAAACGGCCTGCGGATCGCCCTGCGCAACCGGCCGCCGGAGGGTGACATCCGGCAATGGCAGAGGGGCATAGGCGTGGCCGAGGTCAAGCTGGATTATTCGCCGGACTTCATCGAAAACCAGGCCCTGCAATTCATCCGCGATTGCCGCGAACAGCCGTTCTTTCTACATTACTGCCCCACCATGCCGCATGCCAACAACGAGGGGCGCAATACGCCCGACGGCATGGAAGTGGATACTTACGGCGAATTTGAGGACCGCGACTGGGCGCCCAACGAAAAGGGGTTCGCCCGCATGGTGCAGCGCATCGACATCACCGTCGGCCGTATCCTGGCCACGCTCAGGGAAGAAGGGCTGGATGAAAACACCATGGTCATTTTCACCAGTGACAACGGACCGCACAACGAAGGCGGACACAGCGTTACCCGCTTTGATTCCTCCGGGGGCTTTCAGGGTTACAAGCGCAGTCTGCATGAAGGCGGCATTCGCATTCCCTTCATCGTCCGGCAGCCGGGCGTCATCCGCCCCGGCGTCACAGACCACATGGGCTATTTCCCAGACTTCCTGCCGACCTGCCTGGAACTGGCCGGCCAGACACCGGACGACGGCGACGGCATTTCGCTGCTGCCCCTGCTGACCGGCCGCGGCCCACAACGCCGGCACCCCTATCTTTACTTCGAATTTATCGAGCAGCTGGCGGTGCGCCGGGATGACTGGAAATTGTTCCGCGATGCCGGGTCGAACCAGGAAGCACTTTACAACCTGAGTGAAGATCCGCGGGAACAGCACGACCTGAAAGATGCACAACCGGACATCTTCGCCGAACTACAGGCATGCGCGGAACGCGAGCACCGGGACTATGTCCCGGCGCCCGTGCCGCCCGGCTACGACCCTCCGGGACAGTACGCCCACAGTTCCATCGCCCCCGCCTCCAGGATAGGAAAATAGCCGTAAGTTACAGGAATAAACACCATGCATCATTTCAGCTACGACGCCGACACCCGCACCCTGACCGGACGCCTCTACGGCCGGCTCGATACCGCCGCCTGCCAGGAACTGGCGGCCGCCCTGGCCGCCGAATTGCAAACCCTGCAGGCCAACCCCGCTACGAACGAGGGGCTGCATCTTACCCTGGACATGGCCGAAGTGACATTTATTGCCTCAGCCTTCTTCCGCATCTGCATGTCCACCGTCCGGAAACTACCAGCCGAAAACTTCGCCATCATCAACTCGTCGGACGACATCAAGCGGGCCTTCAAACTGGTGGAACTGGATTATTTTTTCAAGATCTCCTGAACGGGACTCTAATGAACAATTACGTCATTGTCAGACCTGAGCATCTGAATCACCAGGGCTACCTTTTCGGCGGAGTGCTGCTCAAATGGGTGGACGAATTCGCCTGGATCGCCGCGGCCCTGGAATTCCCCGGCTGCACACTGGTGACCATAGCCATGGATCACATCGTTTTCCGGCATCGCGTGATCTGCGGCAGCATCCTGCGCTGCACGACCACCCATTGCACCACGGGGACGACATCGGTCACCTACAAGGTGGATGTGTTCGCCGATGCCCCGGGCGCCACGGTGGAACGCAAAATTTTCAGCACCAACATCACTTTCGTGAATCTGGACGAAAAAGGAGCCAAACGCCCCCTGCCGCAGCGCCGGCCGCGCGCCGGCGCCCCGCTCCCCCAGCGTAATGATTGAATCGCGAAAAATCCAAACAGGAGGGATGTTTCATGTTTGACCAGGCCCTGCCGGAAATTCTCGCTGATGTCGCCGCGCGGCATGCCGATCTGACCGCCATCAACTTCCAGAAACGCGCCACCACCTATAAAGACCTGGATACCGCAAGCGGCCGCGTGGCCGCATGGCTGGCGGCGCGCGGCATCAGACAAGGCGACCGGGTGGGCCTCTACTGCATTAATTCCGACTTTTTTGTCCAGGCTTACTTCGGCATCCTCAAGGCCGGCGCCGCGGTGGTCCCCGTCAACCTGCTGCTTAATCCCCGGGAAATCGCCTTCATCCTCAATGATGCGGGCGCGCGCGGCTTGATTTATTTCAGCGGCTTTGCGGCGGCGGTGGACATCCTGCGACCCCTGGCGCCCGGCCTGGAATTCCGTCTGCGCATAGGCGACCAGGAGCACCGCACCGACGATCATGACTGGCAGGCAGCCGTGACCTGTACCGCGCCACCGCCTGCCATCAACTTCCAGCCCACCGAAGACCTGGCCGCCATTCTTTACACATCCGGCACCACCGGCCGACCCAAGGGCGCCATGCTGACTCACCGCAACCTGGCCGCCAACGTACACAGCGCGGCCCGGGCGCTGCAGATCGAGCCGGACCGCGAGCGGGTGCTGGTGGTCCTGCCGATGTTCCACGCCTTCGCCGCCACCGCGGGCATGTTGCTGCCGCTGCTGCACGGCTGCCGCATCATCCCTCTGCCCCGTTTCGACCTGGAAGAGTTGCCTGCGGCCATGGCCCGGGAGCAGGCTACTCTGTTCATGGCCGTGCCCAGCATGTATGTCGCACTACTGCACTTACCGGACCATCTGACAAAAGCCTTCGCCAGCCTGCGCTACTGCATTTCCGGTGGAGCGGCCCTGCCGGTGGCGGTGATGGAACAATTTGAAGCAAAATTCGGCAAGCTGATCTATGAGGGCGACGGCCCGACCGAATGCTCGCCCGTCACCTGCGTGAACCCTATCGGAGGCCTACGCAAGCCCGGCACCGTCGGCCGGCCGGTGCCGGATGTGGAAATGCGCATCATGGACGAACAGGGCGCCGTATTGCCGCAGGACACCATCGGCGAAATCTGTGTGCGCGGACCAAACGTCATGCGCGGCTACTGGAACCTGCCGGAAGACACGAAAAACGCCTTCTTCGGGGAATGGTTCCGCACCGGCGACCTGGGGCAGGTGGATGCCGACGGTTACTTCAGCATCGTTGACCGCAAAAAGGACATGATCATTATCAACGGCATGAACATCTATCCGCGCATCATCGAGGAGCAATTGATGCGGCATCCGGTGCGGGAGGCACGGAACCACTGTCGTGAAAGCCTGGGCCGGCATGAAATCCCCCGCAAAGTAATCTTCCTGCCCGACTTGCCCAAGAACGCCGCCGGTAAAATCATGAAACGTGAATTGCAGCGCCAGGGTGAAATCGAGCGCGGGGTTGACTTAACGCCGGCAGGGCGTAAGACAAATATTTGAAAAAAATCTTACACATATCAAAGAATCTGTCCGACACCCGCGCCGGCATAGCCGCTGATTCCCCGTTTGACTTACCTGGCCAGCGCCATTACAATGTCCGGGTATTTCCAAACAATGGGGAAGACCAGTAATGCAATTTACACCCACCGCCCTGCCTGAAGTGATCTTGATCGAACCACGGGTTTTCGGCGACGACCGCGGCTTCTTCATGGAAACCTACAGCCGCCGGGTCTTTGCCGAAAACGGCATCGATTTGGAATTCGTGCAGTACAACCATTCCCACTCCAGCCGCGACACTCTGCGCGGTCTGCATTACCAGGTGGAACATCCCCAGGCCAAACTGGTGCGCGCGGTTCTGGGAACTGTTTATGATGTCGTGGTGGATATCCGCCATGGCTCACCCACCTTTGGCCGCTGGATTGGCGTGGAATTGTCGGCGACAAACCGCCGCATGTTGTTTGTGCCGGTGGGGTTTGCCCACGGCTTCTGCGTGATCAGCGCCACCGCCGACGTAATATATGCCTGCAGCGACTATTACCACCCGGCCGGCGAGCGCGGCCTGATCTGGAACGATCCCGACCTAAACATCTCCTGGCCTACCCCCGCCCCGCTGCTTTCCCCCAAGGACCAACGCAATCTGCAATTGAAGGATCTGCCGGCGGATTTCACTTTCCATCCCCGTCCCGGCCGGTCCGCGCAACAAGGAAAATAACATGGAAAAACAGCTCAAAGGCGTGGTGTTGGCCGGCGGCACCGGGTCGCGCCTGATGCCCCTGACCAAGGTCACCAACAAGCATCTCCTGCCGGTCGGGCACAAACCGATGATCTACTACCCTATTGAAAAGCTCACCGGCGCCGGCATAGAGGAAATCCTCGTGGTCACCGGCACCGAACATATGGGCGACATGGTCAGCCTGCTGGGCTCCGGACGCGCATTCGGCTGCCGTTTCACTTACAAGGTACAGGATGAGGCCGGCGGTATCGCCCAGGCCTTGAGTCTGGCGGAAAACTTCAGCCACGGCGCGCCCATGGCCGTCATCCTTGGTGACAACATCTTCGAGGATGCGCTCTCGGGATTCGCCGCGGCCTTTGAAAGTCAAGCGCGCGGCGCGCGCATCCTGGGCAAGGAAGTCCATGACCCGGAACGCTTCGGCGTCGTGGAACTGGACAATGGCCGTGTGCTGTCCATCGAGGAGAAGCCGGCCGACCCCAAGTCCCGCATTGCCGTCACCGGCATCTATTTTTACGATGCCGAGGTCTTCAACATCATCCGCCAATGCCGGCCCAGCCGGCGCGGCGAACTGGAAATCACCGATGTCAACAATGCTTACGTACAACAAGGCCTGATGCAGATGGAGATGCTCACCGGCTGGTGGAGCGATGCCGGCACCTTCGCCTCGCTGGGACATGTCAACCGGCTGGTCGAGCAGCACCCGCCGCAATTCTGATGCCCGCCCGAACATCCCCTGAGGCTTGCCCGCAACCATGAATAATCACGACAACTTAGTCATCCTGGGCGGCCGCGGCATGCTGGGCAGCGACCTGGCAGCGCGGCTGGCGCAGGCGGGCCACAACGTCACGGTCCGCGATCTGCCGGAATGCGACATCACCAATACGGAACATCTGCACAGCGCCCTGCGCGACGCGCATACCGTGATCAATTGCGCCGCCTTCACCAATGTCGATCTGGCCGAGGAACAGGCCCGAAAGGCCCACGCCGTAAATGCCACGGCGGTGGGCGCCGTGGGAACAATCGCGGGCGAACGGGGAATCCGCGTTGTGCATATTTCCACCGACTTCGTTTTCGACGGGCGGGGCGCCACGCCCTGGCGCGAGACCGATGCGCCCAACCCGCTTAATGTTTATGGCCAAACCAAGCTTGAAGGGGAACGGCTGTTGCAGCAATCCGGCGCCGAGCATTTGATCATCCGCGTGGAATGGAGCTACGGACGGCATGGCGCCAACTTCATTTCACGCCTGCTGGACAAGGCGCGCTCCGGCGGCGAATTGAAAATCGTAGAAGACCAGATCGGCGCACCGACCTGGACCAGCGACATGAGCCGGGCCATCGCCGCACTGCTGCAAAGCCGCTGCCGGGGTCTGTACCACTTCGCCAACACCGGCTATACTTCCCGCTACGCCATGGCCCTGTTTCTCAAACAGCGCCTGGGATTGCCCAACCGTATCGTACCCTGTCTTACGGGCGAATTCCCCGTTCGCGCCGAGCGCCCCCTGAATTCCCGGTTCGATCTGGCGCGTATTCAAGCCGAACTGACCTATAGTATCCGCCCCTGGCAGGAGGCGCTGGAGGACTATCTTGCGTCTGATCCGCCAACGGGCTGATCAACCGGCAGACGCTGAGATCATGAATTATTTATGAAAAGCAGGATATTAACCACCTGCACGTCAATCATACAGGATGCGCCCCATGCTCATACCCGTAAGCAGTAATAAAATCCTGTTCATCCTTGCTGGCCTGGCCCTGTTGCTGGGACTGGGGCTGCGCGCGGCCTTCTTCTCCATCAGCACGCAAAACGTGCCGGCCACCTCGGATGAAAGCATTGAATTCCTGATGGCCAAGCATATCGCCCGGGGACAGCCGCACCTGTTGGTCATGTCGCAGCCTTACCGCTTTCCGCTCGAATCCTATGTTATGGCGCCCCTGACACCGCTGCTGCCGCGCACGCCTTACGGCGCCAGGATCGTCATGTGCCTGGCGGGTCTGCTGGATGTGCTGCTGTTGCTGTTGATTTTGAAGGCCACCCGGCCTCACGACTACCGGCGCCTCTGGCCGGCGGCCTTGCTGATCCTATTACCATCCGCCTATTTGCTGATGCAACAGAGCGCCTACCGCATCACCGGCTACACCGCCATGACTACCTGTAGCCTGCTGGCGATTCTGGCCGCCTTGAAGGCGCAGCGGCTGCGCTGGGCCTTTGTTTGCGGCCTCAGCGCCGGCCTGGCCGTCAGCAGCACCATGCTGGCCCTGCCCCTGGCAATGGTTGCCAGTCTTTACGCCATGGCCGCCGGGCGTCTGCGGCAGGCGCCTCTGCGATTGGCGGCGCTGCTGCCGGGGCTGGGCGTGGGACTGCTGCCCTATTACCTGGCCCTGTTACTAATGCCCGGCGCTCATCAACAGGTGGCCGACACCGTGCCGCTACGCCAGGCCCTGGCCCGTTTGACCGAAGGCCCCTTCCGACAGACGGTGCTCGCCGTGCAGGGATTCCAGCCCAACCTGTTTCCCGATGAGTCGCACCTGCTTCTGGTGAACAATACCGCCGGGCGCTGGATCTTCCTGGCCTGCTGCCTGGTTTTCGCGGCGCTGCTGCTGACGCGCCTGACCCGGATAGGCCTCGGACTGATACGGCAGCGGCAACTGGCATTGCGGCCGTGGGACATTTTCCTCGGTATCATCATCCTGTCCGTGCTGGCCGCCGTCGCCAGCCGCCGGTTTGATTCGCGCAGTACCCGCTACCTGTTGCCGCTGGCATGGTGCTTGCCCTTCATCTGCGCCGGACTGCTCGCCGGCCTGCCGCGCCGGGCCCGCCAGGCTTTCTCACTGCTGCTGGTGATCCTGGCCGTTTTCAACGTATATGCCGGCATCATGCTGATGCGCCAATGGCGGCAACCGGATTTCGCCCGCAACGTCCCCAACCTGCCGGATTTGCGACCAGCCGTGGAATTTCTCCGCCAGGAGGACATCAGGCATTGCGTGGCCTCGCACTGGGTGGCCTACCGCATCAACTTCATGACCGACGAGGCAATCCTCTGCAGCCAGCCATACAACGAGCGCTTTCCCCATTGGCCGTTGCCCTACAAGGCGGAAGTCGACCGGGCCGACCGCGTGGCCTACGTCTTGACCGAGCGCACCCGCTTTTTAAAGCCGCATATTTTCGAAAGACATCTAAGGGAAATGCAAGTCACCAGTCTTCGCCGGGAACAAGGCGATTTTGTAGTCTATTACGATTTCAGCCGACCGGACCACACAGCCCCTACCCATACTTTGCCATTGAAAGCGCTCGCCACCGAGGCTAGTCATGGAACTGATTACCTGCCGCGATTGACCGATGGAAATCATGATTTACGCTGGAGCTCCCGTATCGCCCAACAGGCCGGCATGTGGGTGCAGCTTAACCTGCCGCGCCTTTATGAAGTAAACCAGCTGACCATTTACTATGGCAACTACGCCCATGACCGGGCCGAAAGCATGAACCTGCTGGCCCGCACCACCAACGGCTGGTCCACCATTGCCGCCGAGCTGCCGGCTGAACTTGACAAGTTTGCCATGCCCGGCAACCATCCCGTGTACGGCCTGCCGCCGCGCCAGACCATTCGCGGTGACACTGTCAAGACCGACGCACTGCGTCTGGAAATAAGCGCGCCACGCCCGCGCTTTAACTGGTCAATTACCGGAATAGAAGTGGGCGTGGCCGATCCCGACCCCCTGCCGCTTGCCGATTAGTGCATGGCCGCCCATAAGGCGTAAAAAAAGTTCAATCAGCCGACAGCACCACGCTTTCAAACACCTTGAAAGTTGCGCCCTGGCGCCAGGCATCCGGCGGAAGGCCGGCTTTTCGACTTAAAAACGACAATGTTTGCTCCCTGGTCCAATTCTGTTCCAACGCAACTTCCGGCAGAAATACCGCGCGCTGCCGCCCCCTTTCCAGGATGATCCCCTGCTGTCCCAATTTGAAATCAGCGGGATCCGCCAGCGGCTCAATCGGGCTGAGAATTGATATA
>JAIVGW010000028.1 GCA_020201415.1 Lentisphaerota bacterium | reverse complement strand
CCGCAGCACCATCGAGGGTGATCCGCACACCATTATTGAAGGCATGCTGCTGGGCGGCTACGCCATCGGCGCCACCAGCGGCTATATTTACATCAGGGCCGAGTACCCGCTGGCCATCGCCCGCCTGGAAAAGGCCATCCGCGAGGCCCGCGCCGGCGGCTTGCTGGGTAAGAACCTGCTGGGAACCAACTGGGACTTCGACATCCAGCTGCGCCTGGGCGCGGGCGCCTTTGTCTGCGGCGAGGAAACCGCCCTGATCAAGTCCATCGAAGGGGAACGCGGCATGCCGCGCCCGCGGCCGCCCTACCCCTCCGAGGTCGGACTTTGGGGCAAGCCGACGGTAATCAACAACGTCGAGACCTTCGCCAACATCCCGGTGATCATCCTGGACAGCCCGGAATGGTTCCGCACCATCGGCACCGAAAAGAGCGCCGGCACCAAGGTCTTCGCGCTGGCCGGGAAAGTCTGCAACAACGGCCTGATCGAGGTGCCGATGGGCACCACCCTGCGCGAGGTTGTTTTTGAAATCGGCGGCGGCATCAAGGACGGCAAGGAATTCAAGGCCGTGCAGACCGGCGGCCCGGCCGGCGGCTGCCTGCCCGCCTCGGCGCTGGACACTCCGATCGACTACGACACACTGGCGGCCGCCGGCAGCATGATGGGCAGCGGCGGCATGATTGTGATCGACAATGAAACCTGCATTGTCGATGTCGCCAAATTCTTCCTGGAATTCACCCAGAGCGAATCCTGCGGCAAATGCACGCCCTGCCGTGAAGGCACCAAGCGCATGCTGGAGATCCTGCAGCGCATCACCACCGGCCAGGGCCGCCCCGAGGACATCGACAAGCTGCTGCGGCTGGCCGAAACCATTAAAAAGGCCTCGCTCTGCGGACTGGGCCAGGCCGCGCCCAATCCGGTCATCAGCACCATCACGCATTTCCGGGCCGAATACGAAGCGCACATCAACGACCGGCACTGCGCCGCCGGATCCTGCAAGGCGCTGCTACGCTATGAAATCATTCCGGAAAATTGCGTAGGCTGCATATGGAAAACATCATCACCCTCTGGATTGACGGGGTTCAGACCACCACGCGCCAGGGCGTCACCATCATGCAGGCCGCCGACGAAATCGGCATACAGATTCCACGCCTGTGTTATCATCCCGACCTCAGCATACTCGGCGCCTGCCGCATCTGCATCGTGGAAGTCGAGGGCCAGCGCAATCCCGTGGCCTCCTGCTGCTTTCCGGCAGCCAACGGCATGCGGGTGCGCACCTCCTCGCCCACGCTGCGCCGCCTGCGCCGCGACATCATCGAGCTGATCCTGGACAACCACCCCAAGGACTGCCAGACTTGCGAACGCAACAACAGTTGTGAGTTGCAAAGGCTCTCCTACGAACTGGGCGTACGCGACCGCCTTTTTGAAGGCGAACGCAAACAGCTGCCGATCGACGCGTCCTCCCCGGCCCTGATCCGCAACCCGGAGAAATGCATCCTGTGCGGCCGCTGCATACGGGTCTGCTCGGAAGTCCAGGGCGTACACAACCTTTCGCAGCAGGGCCGCGGGTTCAAGATGGTGGTGGCGCCCGCCCACGAAAAGGACATGGTGGATTCGGTCTGCATTCAATGCGGCCAATGCATTAATGTCTGCCCTACCGCCGCCTTCGTGGAACAGAACGAAACCGACGCGGTCTTCGAAGCCCTGTCCAATCCCGACCTGCATGTCGTGGTACAGACGGCGCCCTCCATCCGCGCCGCCATCGGCGAGGGATTCGGCTTCGAGCCCGGCACGCCGGCCACCGGCAAGATGGTGGCGGCCTTGCGTCTGATGGGTTTTCACAAGGTGTTCGACACCAACCTCGGCGCCGACCTGACGATCATTGAGGAAGCGCATGAATTCCTGCACCGCCTGCAGACCGGTGAAAGGCTGCCCCTGATCACCTCCTGCTCGCCCGGCTGGATCAATTTCATGGAACGTTTCTACCCGGAACTGATCCCGCACGCCTCGACCTGCCGCTCACCGATGTCCATGCTTTCCGTGTTGTTGAAGACCTATTACGCGGAAAAACAGGGCATCGATCCGCGCAAGATTTTCGTGGTGGCCGTCATGCCCTGCACCGCGAAGAAATTCGAAGCGCGCCGGCCGGAGCATTACACTGAATTCGGCAAGCCCTATACCGACGCCGTATTGACCACGCGCGAGATGATCTGGATGATGAAATGCTTCGGCATCGACTTCCAGGATCAGGCCGAAGGCGATTTTGACGCGCCGCTGGGAATCTCCTCCGGGGCCGGCGACATTTTCGGCACCACCGGCGGCGTCATGGAAGCCGCCCTGCGCACGGCCTATGAAAAGGTCACCGGCCAGCCCTGCCCCAAACTGGAGTTTCCCCAGGTACGGGCCGTGGAAGGACTGCGCGAAGTCTCGCTGGCCATCAACGACACCATGCTGAACCTAGCCGTGGCCAACGGTCTGAACAACGCCAAAATCCTGTTCGAGAAAATGCTGAGCGGCGACAAGCAATACCATATGATCGAGATCATGGCCTGCCCCGGCGGCTGCATCGGCGGCGGCGGACAGCCCTACCCGCCCAAGAACATGCATGTGCTGGACCCGGAACTCACCCGGCTGCGCGCTCAGGCCCTCTACACCATCGACAGCGGCAAAACCCTGCGCAAGTCGCATGAAAATCCGGCCATCCTGCAATTATACAAGGAGTTCCTGGGAAGTCCCAACAGCCCCAAGGCGCATGAACTCCTGCATACGCATTATCAACCACGACTGCCCAAAGGAGTAAAATGAAAAAGAGCGCCGCTTCCGCTCCGACCGACGCCGACGCGTTGCCGCCGGAGATTCTTGAATTCATTGAACAGTGCAAGGCTGCGCCGCACCCGGAAAGCTTTCTGATTGCCGTGTTGCAGCGCATCCAGGAACACTTCACCTGTCTGCGAGGGGAACACCTGGACGCTGTCTCGCAGTTGATGCAGATACCCTCCGCCCGCGTCACCGGGGTGGCTACCTTCTACCACTTCTTTTCCTTTGTGCCGAAGGGCCGCCACCGCATTTCCCTCTGCCTGGGAACGGCCTGTTATGTCAAGGGCGCCGGCAAACTCCTGGAAAAGCTGGAGGAACTGCTCAAGATCAAGGTCGGGGAGACCACGGATGACGGGCAGTTTTCCATTGAAACGTCGCGCTGCTTCGGCGCCTGCGCCCTGGCGCCGGTCATGGTGATCGGCGAACGGGTTTACGGCAACGTCCAACCCGATGATCTGCCGGGAATCCTGAAGGAATACCACGACCTGGCGCCACAGACCGCCAAGCCGGCTTAAAATGGCTGATGCGCCGGTCGGCGGCAAGGAACCAATATCCCATGCCGGCTTCCAATAAAATCATGTTGATCGATGATGACCGCAATTTCCTGGAGTCCAATCGTGAACTGCTGGAGGCCTGCGGCTACGAGGTGCAAACCGCTTTCGACGGCGAGAGCGGACTGGAGCTGGCCCGTTGCATGCGACCCGACCTGATAATTCTCGACGCCATGATGCGCACCGAGATGGAGGGCTTTGAGACGGCCCGCAAGATCGCCGCCGACCCGGCGCTGCAGCAGGCCCGGGTGATCATGCTGACGGGCGTATCCGCCGCCATGCACCTGCCTTTTGACCTGGAACCCGACGAACAATGGCTGCCGGTACACCGCATTCTCGACAAACCGATCGCCCCTTCACTGTTGATAGCTGAAATTGAAAAGGCGCTGCGGTGCTGACCGCGGACGTGAACAAACACAAAACAGGAGCAAACCATGGCTGCGCAGCAATCCGCGAAAAATCAAACAATCCTGCTGGTGGATGACGACCGGGAATTCCTGGAATCCGGCCGCGCGGTCCTGGAATCCGCAGGGTACACCGTCCTCACCGCCGAAAACGGCGCCACCGGCCTGGAGCTGGCCCGCCGCGAAAAACCGGCCCTGATCATGCTGGATATGATGATGGACACCAACACCGAAGGCATGGAAGTCAGCCGCCGCATCCGTGAAACGTCGGAATTGCGCGATGTCCCAATTCTCATGGTCACCGGCGCGCGCGCGGCCATGCACCTGCCCTTCCGCTTCGAGCCAGATGCCCACCACCTGCCGGTGAGCGCCATCCTGGAAAAACCGCTGGCGCCGGAAGTGCTCCTGCGTGAAGTCAGCAAACACCTGGGCGCCTGATTCCGCTTGTCTGGCGGGCTTGTTTGCGGTAACATATAAAACCAGCATTTTGCTGAAACCAACAGTCCCATGGAGGAACATATGCAAAAGTACCAATGCGAAGTTTGCGGTTATATCTACGACCCCGAACAAGGCGATCCGGACAACGGCGTGCAGCCGGGGACATCCTTCGAGTCCCTGCCGGACGACTGGGTCTGTCCCGAGTGCGGTGTCGGCAAGGACCAGTTCAGCGCCGTCTGACAGTTGCGCTTCAATCAAACCACGGACAAGGAGTAAGCCACATGCAGTTAAAGAGCAGTCGCACCGAAAAAAACCTGGTGACCGCTTTTGCCGGCGAATCACAGGCGCGGAATCGCTACAATTATTTTGCCGGCCAGGCCCGCAAGGAGGGTTACGTACAGATCGCCGACATCTTCGAGGAAACCGCCAATCAGGAGAAGGAGCATGCCAAGCGCATGTTCAAATTCCTGGAAGGCGGCGACGTGGAAATCCAGGCCGCTTTCCCGGCGGGCGTGATCGGCACAACGGTGGCAAACCTCAAGGCCGCCGCCGGCGGCGAACATCATGAATGGACCGACATGTATCCCGGTTTCGCCAGGCAGGCCGCGGAAGAAGGTTTTGACATAATCGCCAAGGCCTTTGAAGCCATCCTGGTGGCCGAACGGCAGCATGAAAAGCGTTACCTGGAACTGGCCGCCAACATCGAGAACGGCCGCGTCTTCAAGCGTGATCGGGAAGTGGTCTGGCGCTGCCGCAATTGCGGTTACCTGCACCAGGGCCAGGAAGCGCCCGAGATCTGTCAGGCCTGCATCCACCCCCGGGCGCATTTCGAGCTGCTGGGTGAAAACTGGTAAATCCCCCGGGCGCCGCCTGTCCCGCAGGGGCGGCGGCGCCTGTTCATCAGCGGCGCCGGGTCTGGATGATGCCGGCGATTACAACCAAGGCTCCGAGCAGCTGGCCCGGGGCCATTTTTTCACCCAGCACCAACATGCCCAGCACCAGCCCCATCACGGGCACCATGTTCTGATAGGTGGCCGTGCGCACCGCGCCGACCCGTTGCAACCCGTAGTTCCAGATCACATAGGCCAAGCCCAGGGAAAACAGGCCGCTGTAAACCACGCCGGCATAACCCACCCAACTGATCGAGCGCCAGGGCAGTCGCAACAAGCTCGGCAGGCCGGCCACAACCAGGGACGCACCGCCGATACTCATGGAAATCGCCGCCAGCTGCAGGGGCGGATAGTAATGCAGGCAGCGCTTGGAAATCACCGTATAGCCGGCAAAAGCCACGGCGGCCGCCAGTGTCAGCAGATCTCCGACGAAACTTGCCGAAGACCAGCGCACGCCTTCAGGGCGGGCGCAGAGGATCAACACCACACCGGAAAAAGCCAGCGCAACCCCCAGCGCTTTTTTACGGTTCATGCGCTCTTGCGTGAACAGATGGGACAGCACGGCCACCCAGACGGGAATGGTGCCCACCATAACCGCGGCATTCGACGAAAAGGTGCGCTGCAGCCCGAAGATGAAGAGCAACTGATACAACAGGCTGCCAAGCAGACTCAGGCTGATTAATTCAGGCCAATCCCTCCGGCGCAGCGGACGCCACTGGCCGATGGCGGCAATAATCCCCCAGACCAGGCCCGCCGCCATGACAAAGCGCAAGGCATTGAAGCTCATGGGGTCGATCTCGGCCAGGGCGACCTTGGCAACCGAAAAATTAACCGCCCACACCAGAGCTACCGCAAAGAGCAGCAATTCCATCCACAAAACATTCTTTTTCATGGCATCAATTTCAGCCGGACGCTCATGCGCCCGGCGCGCCAAACAGACCGGCCAGGATGTTATTGCCGAAATTAGCCGAGGTCTGCAGTTCCTGCAGGCCGGCCAGCATATCCTTGAGCGCCACGATCTCCTCCAGCACAATCAGACGCATGACCGCCTCATGGGCCGCCGATGTGGATAGAACCAACTGCTGCTGCTCCTGCTGCATGGTAATGACGATATTCTCCTTGCGGATCTGGTAGACGGGCGCCTCGCGACTGATCCGGTGCACCATGAAGGCCTCCTGGCGGAAAGCCTGTTCCAGACGGAAACGCAGAAAATCCGCCACGGCCGCGCCGGGCAGCGTCAGTTCCAGCCGGCGCTCGGGCACGATATCGGCTGCCGCCTGGTGGCTGGGCCGCAACCCGCTGCCGCCCTCCAGACTGCGCGCGAACAGACAGGGCGCGATTATGGCGGATGCCAGCAGGGTGAAAAACGCCACCCCGAACAAATCATTGCCGATCACGCCGCTGGCGAGGCCGATGCCGGCGACCAGCAGGGTGACTTCGCCCCGCGGCAGCATGCCGGCGCCGATCCGCCAGGCGCCGCGCAGGTTGAACCCGCGCAGGACGGCCGGCAAGGCGCATCCCAGAAGTTTGCCGGCCATGGCCGCCAGGGTGAAGATCACGGCAAAACCCAGCACACCGCGCATGGCGCGCAGATTAACCAGCATGCCCATGACGCAGAAAAACACCGGCACCAGCAGCTGGTAAACCCCTTCCAGTCTTTCACGGATTTCATGCAGCAGATCGGTGCGGGAAAGCGACAGGCTGGTAACATAGGCGCCGATGATCATGGCCAGGC
>JAIVGW010000027.1 GCA_020201415.1 Lentisphaerota bacterium | reverse complement strand
GTGCCGGGTCTGTATTACCGCGAAAGCGGTCTGTGGTACTTCCGCCGGGCGGATGGCACGACACGTATGGAGGAGTTCGGCCATGATGCCGCCACGCCGCTGGCTGGCGATTACGATGGCGATGGCGTGACGGACCTGGGGCTGATCCGGCGTGAGCGGTTCGAGACCATCTGGCAACTGCTGATGTCGGAAGAAGGCTACCGCGAGGTCAGTGGGTCGTTCGGCCGGCCCAGACCGTAGGGGAAGGTGTTAGGGAAAGATTTGGAGTGCGGCGGCTCGACGCCGCTTTTCTTCATTCCGTCTTCCCCCTCCGCATATGTCTGCATATTTTGGAGTGCGGCGGCTCGCCCCCGCCTTTGGCGCGGCAAGCCGGAGGTTTACCCGCTCCTAGCGGGGGCTCGCCCACGGTAAATGCTTATGAAATGGTAGGGCGAGGTCTCCGACCGAGCCGTCTTGCCCGAGAATGACGCAGCCCTGCCCGAGCTCTTCAAAACCAGCAATTTTGACTGGACAATTGGCGGCATCAATGCCATGATGTCACGTATTAATTGTCCCGGTAGCCTTATTCAACGCGAGCTTTGCATGTCATACAAAGTTTCCATAAGCAAAATCCACTGCAAGGGCTGCGGGCTGTGCATCGCCATCTGTCGCAGCAAGTCACTTAAACTGGGCAAGGTATACAACCAGCAGGGACAACCGACGGCGGAATTCACTTCGGATGGCACCTGTACCGGCTGTCGGCAATGCGCCATTATCTGCCCGGATGCCGCCATTGAGATTGAACAAATTGAAGACAAAACCAAACAAACAAAGAAGCCTGGCCGCAAGCGCAAAAAAGTTGATGACAGGTAACGAAGCGCTGGCGGAAGGCGCCATCCGCGCCGGCTGTCAATGTTATTTCGGCTACCCCATCACGCCGCAAAACGAGCTGACGGCTTACATGTCTGCGCAAATGCCCGCTCGCGGCCGGGTATTCATCCAGTCGGAAAGCGAACTGGCGGCCATCAGCATGGTATTCGGCGCGGCGGCGGCCGGTGCGCGCGCCATGACGACTTCATCATCACCCGGCATCAGCCTGATGCAGGAAGGCCTTTCCTATCTGGCGGGCGCGCGCCTGCCGGCCGTGGTGGTCAATGTCCAGCGCGGCGGGCCGGGGCTGGGCAGCATCGATCCGGCCCAGGGCGATTATTTTCAATCGGTTAAAAGCGGCGGCCACGGGGATTACCACATGATCGTGCTGGCCCCGACTTCAGTCCAGGAAATGCACGATCTGACTATTCACGCCTTCCGGCTGGCGGATTGCTACCGCGTCCCGGTAATGGTTCTGGCGGACGGCCGCATCGGGCAGATGATGGAACCGATCCGACTGCACGAGGGACCACCGCCGCCTGCTCCGCGGAAGCCCTGGGCCCTGACCGGCGCTGCCGGACGTGACCCCAATTGTGTCCGTTCGCTGCTGGTGGGCGAAGGCGAGTTGGAACAACACAATTACGTGCTACAGGATTGCTATCGCCATATCCGCCGCAAGGAAATCATGTATCATGAGAAATGCGTGTCCGACTGCGAAACCCTGCTGGTAGCCTGGGGCACCTGCGCCCGGCTGGCGCGCGGCGTGGTTGACCTGGCCCGCGCCAAAGGCAAACGCGTTGGACTGCTGCAACCAACCACCCTCTGGCCATTTCCCGAACAGCGCCTGCGGCGGCTGGCGGCGCGCGTCAAAAACCTGCTGGTGGTGGAAATGAACTGCGGCCAGATGCTGGAGGATGTGCAACGCCTGGCGGAAGGGCGCGCTCCGGTGCATTTCAAGGGCTACCCCGGCGGCCGTGTGCCGACGGAAACGGAAATACTCCGCGCTGTCATGGCCCTGCGCCCGCCCCGGTCCGTGCCGCGGCGTAAAACCGGAAAAAGGAAATGAATAAAGACAACAAGCGCATGCTATACAAACGCCCGGAAGGCCTGACGGACAAGGTCATGCATTACTGTGCGGGGTGCGGACACAGTCTGGCGCACAAGGTGCTGGCGGAAGTACTGGACGAATTGGAAGTCCGTGAAAAGACCGTGGGTGTCGCCCCGGTGGGCTGCGCTGTATTTGCCTACCACTATCTCAAGTGCGACATTTCCGAAGCCGCCCACGGCCGGGCGGCGGCCGTGGCCACCGGCATCAAGCGGGCACTGCCCGACCGTATTGTTTTTTCCTATCAGGGTGACGGCGACCTCGCGGCCATCGGTCTGGCCGAAACCGTCCATGCGGCCAATCGCGGTGAAAACATCACGGTGATCTTTGTCAACAACACGGTGTACGGCATGACCGGCGGCCAGATGGCGCCCACCACGCTCAATGGCCAGCATACGGCCACCTGCCCTTCCGGACGCGATCCTGCCGGCATGGGACACCCCTTACGAGTGTGCGAATTGATCAACACGCTCGAAGCACCCTACTACATTGAACGCGTGGCCCTGGACGGCGTCGGCGGCGTACTGCGCATGAAAAAGGCCCTGCACAAGGCTTTTTCGGTCCAGATCGCCGGCAAGGGCTACAGCCTGGTGGAAATTCTCTCACCCTGCCCGACCTATTTCCGCATGACGGCCAGTGAAAGCTTGAAATTTGTCAACCGCGAAATGCGCGACTGTTTCCCGGTGCGGGTATTTCGCGATCAGGGGACTCCGCAAAATGCTTGAACGCATCATCATTGCCGGCGCCGGAGGACAGGGCAGCGTTCTTCTGGGCAAGCTCATGGCCCTTACAGCCATGGATATTTTTCCGCACATTACGTTTTTCCCGGCATACGGCGCCGAAGTAAGGGGTGGCGCTTCGCATTGCCAGGTAGTGATGTCCTCCACCGAGATCGCTTCGCCCTGCGCGGAACAGGCGGATGCGCTGATTCTGATGAATCAGCATGACGCCGCCGGCTTCGTCGCGCAACTGGCGCCCAAAGGATTGGCCGTGGTCAACAGTTCCCTGTGTCACATCCGACAGGTGCCGCGCGGCCGCCGCCTGGTAAGCATTCCGGCCAGTGCCATGGCGGATCAGTTGGGCAGCCCCCGTTCAGCTAACATTGTCATGCTCGGCGCCCTGCTGCGCCATAAACCGCTATTTTCCATGGCCGCCGCTGAACAAACCATCAGGAAATTGCCGTCCGGGGCCCCCGGGATGCTGGAAATCAATTTGCGGGCGCTGCAGGCCGGCCACCAGGCTGCCGGTTGACAGCCGGCGCCCACCCTGTCGACAAAGGACGCCATGCGCTGGATATACCTCCTCGTCGGGTTGTTGCTGGTGCCACTGTGCATGGCCGCCACCTGCACCATGGCGGCCATGCTGACAACCTGGCTGACCCTGTCCGACCCGGCCCAGCGCATCGCGATGCTGGCCTTGGGTTGCGGCATCTGCATCTGGCTGATCATTTGGGCCCTGCTGCCGGCGCCGGGCCGGTCCTACGTTCTGGCGCATGAGTTGACACATGCCATCTGGGGCATGCTCACGGGCGCCCGCCTGTCCGGCATGCGGGTGACGCACCGGGACGGCTACGTCAAGCTTTCCGAAAGCAATGTACTTACCGCTCTGGCGCCATATTTCATGCCTTTTTATACGCTGCTGTTACTCCTGCTCATGGGTGTCAGCTCCTGGTTTTTTGATCTGCATAAGATCCGCCTGATCTGGCTGCTGCTGATCGGCGCCAGCATCGGCTTCCATTTTTCACGCACTATTCAGGTGCTCTCCCGGCAGCAAAGCGACTTGCGGGCCTATGGGACCATTTTCCCCTATACCGCAATCTATCTGCTGAATCTGGCCTGGTTGATGTTGCTGAGCGTCTGGCTCTCCGGTATGGCCCCGGAAGACTGGACCGCGCGACTGGCGCATGACTGGCACGGGGTTCTGCAAATGGGGCGCCAGGCCATCACCCTGGTTTCCGCGGGTGTGTCCTCCGGAATCGGAGCCTGGCGACAGTGACCAAATGATTTTACGCCGAATTTACAATAATCACTAATTTTACACGTTTATCATAACGACAGGCATGTAAACATGGCGCATGAAGACGAAAAATCGGATTACGACCTGGTACAGGCATACCGCAAGGGCGACCAGGCGGCCATGTCGGATCTGGTGGAACGTTATAGGCAACGTCTGTTCGGCTTCGTTTTCAGGATGGTAAACAATCGCCATGAAGCTGAAGATGTTTTTCAGGAGGTATGGCTCAGAATCGTCAAGAATATCGACCGCTTTGACGGCCGCTGCTTCGGCGCATGGCTTTTCCGTATCGCCAGAAATCTGATTATCGACCGGCAGCGGGCCCGGCGTGATGTAATAAGTCTGAATAGCGATGATAATTATGGCGTGGCCCTGCAGGATCGGATTGATGATGGCGGAGCGAGTCCCGCCCGACAGGCCGAACTCTCCAATACGCCATCGTCAAACTGAAAACAATTCTACGCCGGGATGATGCCTGAGGAGCAACACAAAATGCAATGCGAACAATATCAGAAATGGATCATGTTGCTGGACGCCGGGGAACTGAGCGTCCGGCGCAGCCGGCTGGCCCGGCGGCACATGACCCAGTGCCCAGTCTGCCGTGATTTTCATAACACCATGCAAAGCCTGCGTGATGTCGGCCTCGCACAAGTCCCGGCGCCTTCCGCTTTTACCATGCAGAAAGTGCGGCAACACATTGCCGCCGGAACGGCGGCCGGCGTACGCCATCCGCAGCGGCGGCGGCAAGGCTTCCTGAAAATCGCCGCGTTGTTGGCGATTCTTCTGGCCGGAGCGCACATCTACCTGCAATGGCAGCGCCCGGCGGCGCCGACGGACGCCTCCGCGCCATCCGTGATCGCAACACCGGTATTGGACGATTTTTCCACACTGGAATTGTTGCTGACGGATCGCGTAGTCGAGCTACAGCTCTTTGATGATATTTCCGATCCGCGCCTGACGCCGCTGGAGATGGAAATCATGCTCCTGGAAGGACGCGCCATCTGAGTTGCCTGCTATAGGTTCAGAATCTATACGTATTCGTAGGGTCTCCTACACGCCAATCTCTTGCGCTTCAAGTATCCAACTGCTCCATTTAGGCTCAAACATCGGCCGCATCCCATCTTTCACGGGCCAGATGACAACTACAGCGTCGATCTTCCGTCAGGTTCTCCAACGCCGGCGGAACGTTACGACAGATTTCACGCGCATAGGGACAACGCGGATGAAAGGGACAGCCGGTGATCAGCGTACCGGAAGCCGGCGGCTCCCCGCGCAACAGTGGGACCGCCGCGCCACCCGCCGCCAATGCCCGATCGATGTCAGGAGCAGCGGCGGCCAGCGCCTCGGTGTAAGGGTGCGCCGGGCGGCGGAAAACCGCGGTGGTCAGGCCGCTTTCCACAATGCGGCCGAGATACATAACATAAACCCGGCTACACATGTGTTTTACCACCGCCAGGTCATGCGCAATGAAAAGCCAGGCCACTCCGGCACTACGCTGCAATTCGCTCATCAGCCCCAGAATCTGGGCCTGCACCGAGACATCCAGGGCCGACACCGGTTCATCGGCAATGATCAGTTGCGGCCGCAACGTCAGAGCCCGGGCAATCCCCACCCTTTGCCGCTGACCGCCGCTTAGTTCATGCGGATAGCGGCCGGCATAGCCGGGATCAAGCCCGGTGCACTGTAGCAACTCCGCCACCCGCTCCAGCCGCTGAGGGCGCGCGCCCAGGCCATGCACCGCCAGCGCCTCTTCCAGCGCCGCGCCAATAGTCATGCGCGGATTCAACGAGCCGTATGGATCCTGAAAAACCATCTGGACCCGGCGCCGGAACCGCCGCAGCGCGCCGCCGCGCAGTTGCTCCAGAGGCTGCCCGTCGAAGCGCACCGTGCCGGAAGCCACCGGCACGAGGCGCACCACGGCGGCGGCCAGGGAACTCTTGCCACAACCGCTCTCGCCGACCAGGCCCACGCTTTCGGCGGCGCCAACTGTAAGATCAACGCCATCCACCGCCGGAATCATGCGGCGATCAGCCTGGTATTGCACCCGCAATTGTTCTATTTCCAATAGTGACATCGCACCATGCGTCCTTCCTCAAAATATTCCGGCTCCGGGTCAACCCGGGCGCAGAGCGGACCGGCCCGGGGACAGCGCGGATGAAAACTGCAGCCGGGGGGGATATGGGCCGGATGCGGCACCGAACCTGGAATCCCATGCAATTCATCGGCATCACCGCGCAGCCGCGGCACGGCCGCCAACAGCCCGCAGGTATAGGGATGGGCCGGATGACGCAAAACCTCCCCGGTCTTGCCCGCCTCCACCACGCGGCCGGCATACATCACATTGACGCGGCGCGCGACATCGGCCACCAAAGCCAGGTTGTGGGTGATCAGCAAGACCGCCATGCCCAATTCGCGCTGCAGGCGGGCCAGCAGCGCCAGAATCTGGGCCTGCACGGTAACATCCAGCGCCGTGGTCGGCTCATCCGCCACCAGCAGGCGGGGCCGGCAGGCCAGCGCCATGGCTATCATCACCCGCTGCTGCATCCCGCCGCTGAGCTCATGCGGATAAGCCCGCAGGCAACGGCGCGGATCGGCCAGACCCACCAGGCGAAAAAGCTCCTCCACCATTTCCCGGCCGGCGCCGCGCCGTCCGCGGTGCAGCCGCAGCGCCTCGCGCACCTGGTATCCGGCGCGAAACACCGGGTTCAACGACGTGGCCGGCTCCTGGAAGATATAAGAAATGGCTGATCCGCGCAGACGTACCAGCTCCGCCTGCGGCAAACGCGCCAGATCCTGCCCATCGAACATCACGCGCCCGGCGGTGATCCGGCCGGGCGCAGCGACCAGACGCGTCAGGGCCAGCGCCGAAACGCTTTTACCCGAACCGCTCTCCCCCACCAGCGCCACGGTTTCCCCGGCGGCCACGGTGAACCCAGCGCCGCGTACCGCGCGGATCGGAGCGGCAGCGGAAAACTCCACATGCAGGTCCTCCACTGATAGCAGGGGGGTGGCGGACAGATCAACCGCGCCGCCGCATGCCGGGGACTGTTCCATGATTTTGTCCATGCTTAATTATCCGTAATTGATCCGGCCTTCATGCCGACTGATGGATTCCAGCAAGCCCGCCGGTGAATCGAAACGGTAATCGGCCTCCGGCCCGCCGGAATCCTTTCCGAGAAAGATGGTGACGGCTCCGGCCCGCCGGCCGGCCTCAATGTCAAACCGGTAATCGCCAACCACCCCCAATTGCGTCACCGGCACACCCATCCGCACAGCCGCCAGACGGACGCCCTCCGGGTGCGGCTTCGGCGACTGTACATCCTCCCGGCCGATTATCACACTGAAATAATCGGCATCTATCGCTTTAAAATTATATAGTGCGCACAAAACTGAACGCCTGCTGTTGCGCGTCAAGATTCCCAGCGGTAGCCGCCTGTCCCGCAGTAATCCAATCAAATCCTCCGCCGCTTCATTGGGTCGCGCCTCCCGGGCCGCCCGTTCTTCAAATTCCTCGAGAATCGCCATGGCTCGCAGAGCCTTGTTTTCCGGTAACCGCCCGATATATTCCAGGATCGGCTCATCCGGCGGACATTGCATCGCCCGCTTGATGGCCGCAAAATCCAGTCCGCCCGGCCGCGTCAGTGTGCCGTCGAAATCAAAAAGTACCCCCTGTAAATCATGCCGACCAAGTCTCATCCTGTTTCCCCGCTACGGAACAATATATGCGCCCATCCCGGGCCCTGAGGTTTTACCTGGCATCCGTGCGCAAACGCGGATCAAGGGCATCACGCAAGGCGTCACCGAACATGTTGAACGCCAGCACAATCAAAAATATCGCCACCGTCACGGCCGTCAGTTCCCACCACATCCCCTGCCACAGCCGCAGCCGCGCATTGCCGATCATGATCCCCCAGGATGGCTCGCCCTGCACCCCCAAACCCAGAAAGCTCATGAACACTTCCGTGGAAATGGCCGCGGGAAACCGCAGGGAGAAAGTGATGATCACGATATGGAAGACATTGGGCAGAATGTGCCGGAACATGATGCGCGCATGACCCAGCCCCAGGGTCTGGGCTGCCAGCACGTAGGGACGCGTCTTGTGCTTCATGACCTCACCGCGGATCAGCCGGCACAGACCGACCCAGGTGGTCAGGCCGATCCCCAGATACAGACCGGTCAGCCCGCGTCCGACCACCATGGCAATGGCCAGGATGAACAGCAGGCCCGGCACGGAGGCGAAGGTGGAATACAGCCAGACCACGAAATCATCCACACGCCCGCCGAAGTAACCCGCCAGACTGCCCAGTATGACGCCGATGGGTATGGCAATACAGGAAGTGATAATGCCCACCAGGAAGGCAATGCGCACCCCCTGCACTGTACGTTGCAGGACGTCCCGGCCAAGATTGTCCGTTCCCAGCGGATGATGCGCCAGATGCCTAAAATGTTCCCGCAAGCCCGGGGGCCGGCCGTCCTCCACCGGCGCCGGCCGGAAAAGACTGGGCGGCAGATAGGCTTGATCCAGATGTACCTGCTGGTAGGGCGCCGGCTGATCGCGCCAGCGGTAAAAGCGGTAAACGCCTTCGCCATATACAGCGAGGAGGGCATAAACCGTGATCACCGCCAGCGACCACATCGCCAGGCGGCGGCGGCGCAAACGCTCCCAGGCCATGCGCCATAGCGAGGTCGGCGGCCGGTCATCATGTAAGTCTTGTGTCATTTTAACTTAACCCGCGGGTCCACCAGGGCATAGGCGATGTCCGTCAGCAGATTGGCCAGCACATAGAGCACCGCGCCAATGAAAACCACCGCCCGCACCACATCCACATCGGAAAAATTCAGGGCATTGATACTGATACTTCCCAGGCCCGGAATACCGAAGAACCCCTCCAGCAGCAGGCTGCCGGTGTAGAGAAACGGAATGGCTATGACCACGTTGGTCAACACCGGAATCATGGCGTTCTTCAAAACATGCCGGAACAGCACACCGCGGCGGCTGACGCCCTTGGCGAAGGCCGTACGCACATAATCATGATACAGTTCATCAAGCATGATCGTGCGGTAGAAACGCACATTATTGCCCAGCCCGCTGAAAATTCCGATGGCCACCGGCAACACGAGATAATGCCATGACTCATAGCCCCAGATGGGGAACCAGCCGGCCCGGTACCCCAGCAGGTACTGGCCGAAAATAATCCATACCAGATAATTCAGACTCATCAACATCACCGCCGCAATCACGATGCCGCGGTCGATCCAGGTGTCGCGGAAAAATGCGCAGACCAGCGAGATCATGATGGAGATCAACAGCCCGCCGATAAAAATCGGCACCGTCAGCGTCAGCGACGGCCCGATCCCCTCACGCAGCATACGCGAGACGCGCTGATTGGTATAATTGGAAACCCCGAAATCCAGCCGCGCCAGTTGCCCGAGGTAAAAAACAAACTGGGAATCGAAAAAATGACGCATGGCGCGACGTAATCGCATTTGCGTCAGTTCCAGGGGGGCTTCTTCAGAACGCCAGACCAGTTCGGTGGCGCCGGGGACATTGGTAAACACCAGATGGCTTACCGTCCAATTCGCGGATGCCGGCAACTCCGCCAACACCTTGGCGGTGTCCCCGTCCTGCACCCCGCGCCTGGTCAGCACAACCCGTCCGGCATCCAGACGATAACGCAGGGTAATCCGATAGACTTCACCGGTGTTCAGGGCAAATGCCAGCGGCATGACATGATCCTGTTCCGACGCCAGTCGCAGATGCCCCGGCAGGCCGCCCTCCGCCGGCACATGCTCGACCCCGGGCGCCTGCTTCCAAGCCCCGGCATCCCGACGTAAGTCCGCATCTTCATAGGCCCGGGTAACCGTCCAATTACCGAAAAACAAGGGTTTGTTGAACCCACGCTGTTCGTCGAATTGCTCCAGCAATTTCGGCGAGACGTTTTTCCCGAGGGTCATGGCCGCAGGACTGCCGCCCACGATGTTGAAGAGCACGAAAGTGATGATGATCACCCCCAGCACCGTGGGAAACATCTGCAGAATGCGGCGGAAAATAAATCGAAGCATTTTTAAATCCAAGGCCTTGCGCGACGACCGACGGACTGCCGGATCACACCGCGCCACGCAAAAATCCCAGCGATTCTGCCTGATCCGGAGTTGACTTTCAAGATTAAAACCCCGGCCCGCTCACCGCAGGGCGTAAGACAAATATTTTGATATGATGGAGGCTCTTGCAAAACCCCACGGGCGCGTTCAT
>JAIVGW010000468.1 GCA_020201415.1 Lentisphaerota bacterium | reverse complement strand
GGGTGGGACCGGAACCGCGCGCGGGCGGTGTCAATCAGGGAAAAATCCGGGGCGGATTGCTCATCGCGCCAATGCACCAGCAGATTGCCGGCCGACAAGTCGCGGAAAAACACGCCGCGCCGATGCATCTTGACCAGAAATGCGGCAATCGCCCGATACCATTCATCCGCGGCCAGATTGCGGAAAGCGGTTTGCCTGGCAGCCAGGGCGGTGAAGACATCTCGCACGGAGCAGTCCGGTCGGTAATCGGCGCAGATAAAAAAACCAGGTTGGCGCCGGTCGTCCGGCTGGAAGAAGGCCAGCGGTTGCGGTGTAGCCAGGCCGCGCCGCAACAACTCCTGGGAATTATTCCAACTGCGAACGGCCTTGCCGGGTTTGCCGATATCCAGCAGGCGGCGCCACGGTCCCGGCACGCGGAATTGCTTGATGATCACATCCGCGCCCTTCCAAGGCGCCGGACTGCGCCAGACACGATTGCGGCCATCGCGCAGTAATCGCTCCGGTCGCCCTGAGTTTTTCTGCTCCCGTCCGGCCGGTTGCATCAGTGACCTCAAGCATTCATCCGTGGGGATATCGGCCGCATCTTTGGGTTGCGTTTTCATGCCCGTGCCGTCGGCAGGCTGGAAGGCTTGCCAGGCCTGGGCGGGGCTGTTGTTAAAGCGGAGCAGCGCCAGCGGCCGCGGCCGGTCAAGCGCCATGGGCCGGATTGCCGCCGGCCAGGAGAGATAAACCGGGCTCTCGCCGAAATATTCCGGGATGCGCCCCAGACGGCGTCCGTCGCGGTCATGGGCTTCGGCCGCCGCCAGCGTGGCTCCTGAATAGCAATCGGTGGCGGCGGCCAGGCGGGTGTTGACGGTCCAGACGGCATGCAGGCTTGTGCCGTCGGAGCGTTGAAATTCAAGGATTTCCAGGGTCGGTCCGGGTGTGTGGGCTTTTATGAATGTCGCCCGATCCAGCATACGGCCCGCCGCGGCCATGGCGTGGAACGCCGGCCGTAACCGGTAGTTGCGGTGATCGCCCGGTGCGCGGCCGTAAAAGGTCACATGCGGCGGGTCGGGGTATTCCGTGGTGCCATCGTCAATCAACCCTTCCCGCTGCCCGATCAAGGGACCCCAATATACCCGTCGCAAAGCGCCGGAGGCAGCCGCCAGCAGCAGGTAGCGCGCCAGATAGTCGGCCTGTTTTTCCTCGACCTGTTCCAGCAGGCGGGCGATCCGGCGCAGGCTCCAGGCCGTATGCGTGCAGTAAAGATCCGTCAGTCCCTGGCGCCGGCCGATGTCTTGCAGTAATCGGGCCTTGCGAATCAGGTTGAACCGCAGCAGGCCGGCGGCGGCGCGGCCCAGGATGCGATGGTCGAATGTTTCCGGTTCGGTGACTCTTTCAACGAACAGATTATCGGTATGGGCCGC
>JAIVGW010000259.1 GCA_020201415.1 Lentisphaerota bacterium | reverse complement strand
ACAAAGACATAAGTGCAGTAATAAACCGAAAGCGGCCGTTCCCAGGCGCCGTCGTGTTTTTTTGTGGGATCGGCGACATCGCCGCTGGAGTCATCGGGGCCAAGGTAGCGGTAAGGGCATCCGAAGGGGCCGGCCGCGACACCCTGGGACATGTCGAATTCCGTGCCTTCGTAATGGTCGCGCAGCAGTTCCAGCACATCCCGGCGCGTCAGGGAACGCTCCGGTTTTACGCTGAAGGGATAGTCCCGGGTGTATCCGTCCTCGACCCAGGGACTGAAAGCGCGCGCCGGCGCCAGCTTGTCGAGCAGCCGCCATACCCGCCGTAGTGAATAATAGGGATGATTGTATTCTCCCAGGCTGACGGTTTCAAGCCAGTCCAGTTTGCCGTCATCCGGGTTCCACCAGCCCTGTTCACGGGCCGTCTGATAAACATGCGCGCCGATCAACTGGTCCGGGTTTTCCGGGTCGATTTCGCGGATGCGGAACTGGTTGGCGGCCATAAAGACTTCGCCGTCAGGCACCCGCTGGGCGACCCACAGGCCGGGCACCGCGCCGGGCCCCGGCGCCATCTCAATCACCCAGCCCTCGCGGGAATCCGCCACCGGCAGGGTTTCGCCCGTGCCGTAAAAGCCGTAAGTGTCGATGAGTTCCCCGATCAATTTCACCGCTGCCAATGCGTTGGTGCAGCGTTCCAGCGCCACGCGCGCCAGTTCCGCGCTGTAAAACAAGCGTTTGGGTCCGGGCAGGGCGCCGTCGGTTTTGGAGCCGTCCGTGCATTCGCCGAACATCAACTGGTGTTCGTTCATGATGCCGTAATTGCCGTCGAAATAGGCGTAGGTGTGCGGAACCTGGGGGATGTAACCGATGGGCTCGGTTAGGGGCTTGCCCGGCATCTCGTAATCCGGTCCGCGCGCGCTGCCGGTGTAACGCCGGTATTCAAATGCGGCGTATTGCGGCAGTTCACCGATGGATACCGGGTCGAAATGCACCGGCCGCATGCTGCCGGGGGCGTGATCCGCCGCCGGCACATACATCAGTCGCGCGTCCGACAGGTGTCCATCGTCCGAATGAACCACATACATCGCGCCGTTTTCCGTGGCGCCGGGTGTGATTATCATGGTTGTGCAGGCCCAGGCGCGGGCGGCCGCAGCCATTGAGATTGCGCAGAATAATGTTTTAAAACATTGCATGTTAATATCTCCCTTTAGGTTTGAAGACGCGCCAGACATTACTTGCAAGATCCTCTTGCATATAAATACTGCGTTCCAACGCCCCCCACAAGAAAATATACAGCTTAATAGTTGAGAGCAATATGATCGATCTTTTTAATAATGACGGCTACAGACCGCGATGCTGGGCCAGGCGGTAATGCCTGATCAAGGCGTTGGTCGATGCATCATGCCGCAGTTCGGGATCGGCGGCAGCCTGCAGTTCGGGCAGAATACAGCCGGCCAGTTCCTTGCCCAGTTGCACGCCCCACTGGTCGAAGGAATACACGTTCCAAATAACGCCCTGTACAAAAATCTTGTGTTCGTAAAGGGCTATCAGGCGGCCCAGCAGGTGCGGGTTTAAATCCTCGGCAAGGATGGTGTTGGTCGGGCGGTTGCCTTCGAATGTTTTGTGCGGCAGCAGCTCCTCGGGTGTGCCGGCAGCGCGCAGTTCCTCCTGGGTGCGGCCGAAGGCCAGGGCGGCAGTCTGGGCGAAAAAGTTGGCCATTAATTTGTCGTGATGGTCGCCGGTCGGGCAGTGCGGCCGGCAGCAGCCGATGAAGTCGGCCGGCACCAGCTTGGTGCCCTGGTGCAACAACTGGTAAAAGGCATGTTGTCCGTTGGTGCCTGGTTCGCCCCAGATGATCGGTCCCGTCTGCCACGCCACCCGGCGCCCCTGTTGGTCGATGGACTTGCCGTTGCTTTCCATGTCAGCCTGCTGCAGGTAGGCCGGGAAGCGGCTCAGGTATTGATTGTAAGGCAGGATGGCATGGGATTGGGCGCCGAAAAAATTGTTGTACCAGACGCCCAGCATGGCCAGCAGCAGCGGCAGATTGCCTTCCGCCGGCGCTTCCTGGAAATGGCGGTCCATGGCATGAAACCCCTTCAGCATTTCCGTGAAATATTCCGGGCCGATGGCCAGCATCAAAGCCAGGCCGACGGCTGAACACAGCGAGTAGCGTCCTCCGACCCAATCCCAGAACTCGAACATGTTATCCGGCGCAATGCCGAAAGCCGCTACTTCGCGGGCATTGGTCGAGACCGCCACGAAATGACGCGCCACGGCTTCCCGGTCCTTCAATGTGTAAAGCAGCCATTCCCGGGCCGTGCGGGCATTGGTCATGGTCTCCTGGGTGGTAAAGGTTTTGGAGGTGACGATAAAAAGTGTTTCTTCCGGCCGCAGATCCCGCAGGGCTTCGCTCAGATGGGCGGCGTGGATGTTGGAAACGAAATATGTCTTCAGTTCATGCCGGGCATAGGGGCGCAGGGCCTCGCAGGCCATGGCCGGGCCCAGGTCGGATCCGCCGATGCCGATGTTGACAATGTTGACCACGGGTTTGCCGGTGTAACCGTGCCATGATCCATCGCGCACCGCATTGGCGAAATCAGCCATTTTAGCCAACACACGGTTGACATCCGGCATGATGTCATGTCCTCCCACGAGCACGGGGCGGTTGTTGCGGTTGCGCAGGGCCGTGTGCAGAACCGCGCGTTGCTCGGTGCGGTTGATGATCTTTCCGGAAAACATGGCGTCACGCGCCTTTTCCCATTCCACGGCTGCGGCCAGGTCATGCAGCAGGCGCATGGTTTCTTCGGTAACCAGGTTTTTGGAGTAGTCCAGCAGCAGATCTTCAGCCGTTACGGTGAATTTTTCCGCCCGCCGCGGATCGGCGGCGAACAGGTCGCGCAGATGCAATCGGGCGCTTTGGCGATAGTGGGCTTCCAGCGCAAGCCATTCCGGACGGGTGTTCAGCAGGGGCGGGGTGTCGTTCATGCCTGGCCTCTCGTGTTTCTTCTTTTGGAGCTGGATTGTTATTGTCCCGAGCATATCATGAGCATGGTACAAATGCAAATTGTATCCTTGCCAAGGCCGGCGGCAATGCCTATATTCACGCCATGTCAAAAACTCTGGTGGTGATTCCCACTTATAACGAGGCCGATAACGTACGCGAGATTGCCGACCGGGTGCTGGCGTCCGCCGCCGTGCACCTGCTGTTTGTGGATGACAATTCTCCGGACGGCACCGGACGTATGCTCAACGACCTGGCGGCCCGGGATGACCGTGTGCATGTGCTGCATCGACCGGAAAAGGCCGGCCTGGGGCGGGCCTATATTGCCGGATTCAAGTGGGCCTTGGACCGGGATTATGATCTGGTGATGGAGATGGACGCCGACCTCTCGCATAATCCCGATGATATCCCTCGTTTTCTGGGGGCCGCCGCCGCTGCTGATCTGGTGTTGGGCTCGCGCTATATTAACGGTATCCGCATCATCAACTGGCCCCTGGAGCGCCTGATTTTAAGCAAGGCCGCCAGCCTCTACGTGCGCCTGATTACCGGTATGCCGTTTTCCGATCCGACGGGCGGGTTCAAGTGCTTTCGCCGCGCGGTGCTGGAAGCCATTGATCTGGAGCACATCCGCTCCAACGGTTATTCTTTCCAGATTGAAATGACGCATTCCGCATGGATGAAGGGGTTCCGGATCACGGAGATCCCTATTATTTTTGAAGACCGGCGCTCCGGTTGTTCCAAAATGCAGTCGGCTATTGTGCGCGAGGCGCTCTGGATGGTGGTCAAGCTTGGTTTCCGCCGTCCGGCCCGCGGCGGGTCCGGCAACGGAGGGCGGCCGGCGCATGGTTGACGCATCATCCAGCAACATGCCCCTGCGCTGGGACAGCCTTATCGGCGCCTTGCGCCCCAGGCAATGGACCAAAAACCTGGTGGTGCTGGCGGCTTTCTTTTTTGCCCTGGGTGATCGCAGTCAGCAAATTTCCCCGGCCGCCCTGCTCCAGACCCTGGCGGCCATGGCGCTGTTCACGTTGACGGCGGGGGGGGTGTATGTCTTCAATGATTTACGCGATCGTGCACATGACCGTCTGCATCCGGTGAAATGCCGCCGGCCGATTGCCGCCGGGCGGCTGAGTGTGCGCGCGGCGCTGGTGTTGGGCACGGGATGCCTGACGCTGGGATTGCTGGGAGGCTTCTTACTGCAGCCCTTGTTCGCCCTAATATTGTCGATTTATGTGGTTTTGCAGGCGGTCTATACCCTTTATCTCAAGCAGGTGCATCTGCTGGATGTCTTCATGATTGCCATCGGGTTTGTCCTGCGGGCTGTGGCCGGAGGTCTGGCGGCGGCGGTGGCAATATCACCCTGGCTGGTCATCTGCACTTTCCTGCTGGCGCTTTTTCTGGCCTTGTGCAAGCGGCGCCATGAACTGCAGACGGCGCCGCAGGCGCGTCCCAACCTGCGTTCCGGCAGTGCCGCCCTGCTGGATCAGCTGATTGCCGTCACCGCCGGTGCGGTAATCGTGGCTTACGCCGTCTATACGCAATGGCCTGAGACGCTGGCCAAGTTCGGAACGCATCAACTCTATTTGACGATTCCGTTCGTGGTATTTGGTGTGTTTCGATATCTGGACCTGGTTTACAACCATGACTGTGGCGGCCAGCCGGAGGAGTTGTTGCTGACGGATACGCCACTCCTGATCAATCTGGCCCTGTTTGCCGTCACGGCGCTGGTCGTGATGCTGTTGTAATAGCCTTGACGGAGCGGTGTCCAAATCACTATCATTTCACTTTATTTGGTGCCGACAGTCCGCATGAGACGGGTAGGGGTGTATGCTGAAGCGCAATGACAAGATAGCGGAGTTTCAAGCGCCGGGGAAAAGCGCCGCCCCTGACGCCGGCACGGGGCAGCCCCGGAGGAGTTTTTTTGAGCGTGTGGACTGGGGCGTGTTCTGGATCGTTTTCCTGGGGATGGCCTTGTTTTACGCTTACACCCAGGCTCCCACCGTGACGCTTGAGGATTCGGGTGAGTTGGTTGTGGCCGCCGATTATCTGGGGGTGCCTCACCCGCCGGGCTATCCGCTGTGGACCATTGCGGCCTGGTTTTTCACCAGGATCTTCCGGTTTGTCACTTACATGGGGCAGCCTAATCCCGCCTGGGGCGTCAATTTCTGTTCGGGATTTTTCGGCGCGCTGACCTGTGCCCTGGTGGCCATGCTGGTCAGCCGGCTGGGCGCCATTTTCGGGGGGGCGGTCGATGATTCCGGCCGGCGGCAGTTGCGCTGGCCTTCCGCTGTGGGCGGCGTCGCCGCCGGGTACCTGCTGGGGTTCAACGGTCTGTTCTGGTCCCAGTCGGTGATTGCGGAAGTCTATACCATCAATGCCTTTCTGCATATGCTGATCCTGCTGCTGTCCGTTATGTGGATTTACCGCGGGCAGGACAACCGGATTCTTTATTGGATGTCATTTGTTTTCGGCGTTAGTATCACTAATTGTCAGCCGATTGTCTTTCTGGGGCCTTCATTGCTGATCGTGTTTTATTTTACCGATCGGCCGCTTTTCCGCGATTGCATGGCGCTGGGGTTGGCGCTGGTTGGCGCTTATATGCTGCGTTCGGCAAGTCTGACGCTTCCGGGGGTGCAGGTGGCGACGCATCGCGGCGCCAAGACGCTCGTGGCAGTGCTGATGCTGGCCTCGCCGCTGGCCATTTGGCTCTATACCCGGCGTTTGCTGACCGAGTGGCGTCGCATTGTCATTATGACCTTGTGCCTGGGACTGGGGCTGTCGCTTTTTGTCTATCTGCCGATCGCTTCGGATTTCAATCCCCCCATGAATTGGGGG
>JAIVGW010000213.1 GCA_020201415.1 Lentisphaerota bacterium | reverse complement strand
CCGCCACAATAAAATTGGCCTCCCCGGCATCACGCACCGGTTTGCAGCGCGCGGCAAATTCCGGATCCACCCCGTGAAATACATATTCCGCATACCTGGGAATATTGGAACGATATTTCAGGAATGATCCGGCGGGCATGATGTGGTCGGTGGTAATCTTGTCGCCGACCTTGAGTTGCACATTGCCCGCGAGCATATCCGGCAAGGGGCGATTGCGCGGTGGCTCGCCGATATTGGGCCCGCGCGCAATTTTCACCGAATCACGCTGATCGGGCGGCGGCGGATCCAGCACCATGGCATCATCCGCCATAAATTCACGCGGGGGCTCAATCACCGGATAAGCAGCCGTACCCCACGAGCGGGGATCGGCAAAACGGCCGGCCACGGCCGCGGCCACAGCCGTCTCCACCGAGGCCAGGTAAACCTCGGCATCCTGGGTTCCGCTGCGTCCCAGGAAGTTACGATTGGAAGTGCGCACCGATACGGCCCCGCTGCGCGGCGCCTGGGAATTGCCGATACAGAACCCGCAGGCCACCTCCGCCACCCGCGCGCCAGCAGCTATTAAATCCGCCAACGCGCCGTTACGCGCAATCATTTCCAGCACCTGGCGCGAGCCGGGGGCCACCACCAGGCTGGTTCCCGGGGCTATTTTACGTCCGGCCAGCATGCGCGCCGCCACCATCAGATCCTTGTAAGAAGAATTGGTGCAGGATCCCAGGCAGACCTGCTGCACCGGCAAGCCCTCCAACTCCCGCACCGTCTTGACATTGTCAGGATTATGCGGAGCGGCCACCAGCGGCTCAACCTGTGCGAGGTCCAGTTCGAATATCCGGTCGTAAACCGCATCCGCATCAGCCGCCAGCGGCGCATGATCCGCCGCGCGGCCCTGGGCCTGCAAAAAATCGCGGGTAGCCTCGTCGGCCGGAAACACGGACGTGGTCACCCCCAGTTCGGCGCCCATGTTGGTGATGGTCGCCCGCTCCGGCACGGAAAGCGCCGCCACGCCGGGCCCGCCATATTCAAAGACAACCCCGACATTGCCCTTGGACGAAAATTCACGCAACAAAAAGAGAATGACATCCTTGGCCGCCACCCATGGGGAAAGACGCCCGGCCAACTGCACCTTTAAAACACGCGGGCATTTCAGTAGAAACGGCCGCCCCGCCATGGCCAGCGCCACATCCAGACCGCCGGCGCCCACGGCAAACATTCCGATACCGCAGATAAGCGTGATCATCGGCATTTTCAAACCCCACCTGAACAGTGTTATGATCCACATAACTAACTGACAATTCAGTTTTAACCGAACCGGCATCCAACGCCTCATACTGCAGAAAGGCCATGGTGCCGGTGGCATCCTGAGTCAGGGTCTGATCAATACGGATGCCTATTTCCGCGCCCGGCGTGAGATGTCCACTTACCAGGTGGTTCTGCAGGATTTTTTCAACTATATTTTGCGGCATTTTACCGGCCTTTCAAATGTAATCGAGAATGAAGACAACAGCCTGACAAAATTCAATCGCATGGCTTATCTGCCATGACAATAACATCCGGCACGGCTCACCGCAATGCTATCCGGCAAATACCGCTGCCCCGTCAAACACAAACCTCCGGTGATTGAAACACTCGCCCCTTGAATTTGCAAGTCAATCGTAGTTCTGGCATAGATTTTTTTTAATTGGACATTACTCTGCCTTCCATGTATATTTGCATAGAGAAAGTGTCATCATTTTAAGTACACAAGTTTGCTTGTAACGTCGTCATCAAATAGAGGTCTTTACAATGAATTGGATCAAGTATCTTGTACTCATGGCCCTGCCGGCCGGAATATTAATCCCTACCTCCGGGAAGGGCATCAACTCCACACCTCCGCTAAATCAAACCACGCTCCCCTTCATTGCCAACCAAGGGCAAATCGACAACGCCCAGGTCATGTTTCACACCAGAACTTTCAGCGGAGCGGCCTTTGTAACCCGCGATGGATCGGTCGTTTATTCCATCAAACCCGGCTACGGCGCCTCTTCCGGCAAAATGCTGATCCTGCGTGAAACACTGGTGGACGCACAAAGCACCATCCCGGTCGGCGCGGAACCGACTGAGGCAAAAATCAATTTTCTACTCGGCCGGCAGTCCACATGGCGCGAGGACGTGCCATCGTTCCGGGCGGTGGAAATGCCCCGGGTGTACCGGGGAATCGACCTGCGACTGCGCGCCGCGGAACGCAACATGGAAAAGATATTCACCGTGGCGCCCGGCGCCGACCCGGCCCTGATCCGGCTGCGGATGGAAGGCGCGGACACTTTGGCCGTCAATGAATCCGGCGAACTGGAAGCCGACACGGAACTGGGCCTGGTGCGGTTCACCCGCCCGGTGGCCTGGCAGGAACTGGCG
>JAIVGW010000212.1 GCA_020201415.1 Lentisphaerota bacterium | reverse complement strand
CAGTATGCGGTGCGCGGGGAAATAACCGCGCGGCAGCGGCCAGCTTTTGAAATGCACCAGATATGAATACAGCCGGGGTTGCATGGCATCGCCCAGATTCCACAAGGCCACGCGGGTAAATGTGTACAAGGCGCGGTGATCAGGATTAAAATCCGCCGGATGGGATAACAACAGTAAAGTCGGTCGAAAATCACGCAACACACTTTCCAGGTCTTTAAGAATTTCCTCGCCCCGGTAAGGCGCACCGGGCCGCAGGGCCGTGTTGTAAGTTACGGCGCGCACATGCGTCAGCATGCTGCGAAACGGCGGAACATCCCCCCAATGATGTTCCCAGATGCTCATGGTGCCAAAGTCCGGGTAGCCCAGAAAAACCAAGTGCTCCGGTTCAAGTCCCAGTACCGCGGCGGCCATGACAGCTTCGCCCTGTCGGACAGCGCCCATGGCGCGAACGGCAGCAGGCGCCAGCACCGGGCGCTTGCGATAAAGCATGAACGACAGCTCATTATTGTCGCCATTGGTCAAAAACACCACCTTGACCGGCAAGCCGCGGGCGAGGGCTTCCTGGATCAGGCCGCCCGCCGCCAGCGCTTCATCATCCGGATGCGGCGCAAGCACCATGATCCGGTCGTTATCTTGCAGTTCCAGCGGCTGGCAGGTGCAACAAGCAGCCTGAGGACCGGCTGCCGGCGGCGTACGACATCCAAGCATACCACAACAAAATACTATCATCATGATCCGTTGCATCATTCCTCCCCATTTAATCTAAGCCCCAGCACCGCGGCCAGCAAGAGCAAGCCGTCATCGCGTCGCATCAGCGGAACCCGCGACAACTCCTGAAACCCGTGTCGTTCAAAAAACCGCATGGCGGCAAGATTGTCCGTTCTAACGCCGGCATGCACCCCGGGAATTACGGCCCGGCGCAACTGACCCAGAAAAGCCTCCAACAGCATGTGGCCCAGTCCGGGCGCAGGGTCCGATCAAACAGCGTCCCGCACGCAACCGCCATAAAGCACCATCGGGGGATCAGCCGCCACGCCATGATGCGGCGCACCCGCCCTGTGTCCAGCGCTCCCGCCAGATACCCCACCACCCGACCTTGTTCTTCCGCCACCCAAAGTGATTCCGGCTCATAATCGGTGTAATACCCCGTCAGCAAATCAGCCAGCAACTCGCGGTCCGGAAAAAAACCGTCCGCCGGCCGTCCGGCATCAGCTGTATCATAACTGATGCGGCGCACCGCCGGACGATCACCCGGTAAATACTGTCTGATTAACGGCATGTTTCCTCAATACATCCATCGCCAAACATAATTTTGTTCAACGACTGGATGATCACCAACTGTTCATCAGGAATAGTGGCACAAGCGGCCCCCCAGGTCAATTTTTGAAATTACACCAGCTGGAATTTCTTGTTTTTCATGGCAGTTGTGGCAGAATGAAAAAATTAATCAGAAGCCCATACTTGCAGGCGGCCAATCCGGAGGAGCGTCCATTGATGAATTCGATATTTTCCTGGAATACAGCAGATACACCGCCGCCCCTGGCCCAGGCGCTTGCTTTGCTGGGCGGGGAATATGCCCTGGCTGCTGACGGCAGCGGCGACCGACACCTTAATTTCAGACAGAACCTCGAACCCGGATCGCTGCATATCCGGAGCGAACCCGGCGGTTATCGCATTGAGTACGGCGCCACGTCGGACGCCCTGCGCGGTGTCGCCCAGGCATTGGCCGGGCGCTACATTGACGAAACCACATGCTTTCAGAGTCTGGGCATCATGCTGGATTGCTCCCGTAATGCCGTAATGACTGTCACCCATCTGAAAAAATGGCTGCGCAGGCTGGCCTTACTGGGGTACAACATGGTCATGCTTTACACGGAAGACACCTACGAGTTGCCGGGCGAGCCTTTTTTTGGCCACATGCGCGGAGCTTACACCGCTGCTGAAATCCGCGAGCTGGATCAATATGCCGCATCATTGGGAATTGAATTGCGCGCTTGTATACAAACGCTGGCGCATCTTGCACAAATACTCAAGTGGCAACATTATGCGCCCATCAGCGACACACCCCAGATCATGCTGGTGGATGATAGCAAGACCTACAACCTGATTGAAAAGATGATTGAATTCTGGAGTTCAAACCTGCATTCCAGCCGCATTCACATAGGGATGGATGAAGCCCACAACCTGGGGCGCGGTAAATTTCTCGACCACCATTCTCCCGAACCGCAGTTTGATATCTTCAACCGCCACCTGGAACGCGTAAGCCGGATTTGCGAAAAATATGCCCTGAAACCAATGATCTGGTCGGACATGTACTTTCGGATGGGCAGCGCCCGGAGTGATTATTACGATCGACAAAGCGTCATTCCCGACAAAGTCAAGAAC
>JAIVGW010000211.1 GCA_020201415.1 Lentisphaerota bacterium | reverse complement strand
CTCGCGGAAAGCTGTGCCGACCGCACGCGCCAGCGCCAGTTGCCGGTCGCGGTTCCAGGCCGGTTCATGCGCGCCTCCGCCCCCAGTCCCAGGATGTCCTGCAAGGGAAACACGGCCAGATCGGCCGGTGAGGCCATGACCTGGCGGACCATCTCGCGGGCGGCATCCGCGGCCCGCACGCGCCGGCCCGCGTAGTCGGACAAGCGCGCGAGTTCCCGCGCCGAGGCCTCGCCCTCGAACCAGCCGCGCGCGGTATTGTTGTCGTGCGTGCCGGTGTAGGCGACGCTGTGGCGCGGGAAGGCATGCGGATAATACGGGCTGTCGTCCGGCTCGCTGCCAAAGGCAAATTGCAACACGCGCATGCCGGGCAACTGGTAGCGGTGCATGCAGTTGATAACGTCGGGCGTAATGGTCCCCAGGTCCTCGGCAATCAGGGGTGCAAATGGGTGTCGCCGGAACACGGCGTCAAAAAAGGAGTCGACCGGCACGTCCACCCATTTGCCATTCCGGGCCGTCTTGTGTCCCGCGGGCACCTCCCAGTAGGCCACGAGCCCCCGGAAGTGGTCGATGCGCAGAAAATCGAACATTTGGAAATTACGGTCCATCCGCGCCAGCCACCACGCATAGTCCTGTTGGCGCAAGGCCTCCCAGTCAAACACCGGATTGCCCCATAACTGTCCGCTGCTGCTGAAGTAATCGGGCGGGACCCCGGCGACGAATCGCGGCACGCGGCGCGCTGATAGTTTGAAGCATTCGGGGTGCGCCCACACGTCGGCGCTGCCCTGCGAGACGTAGATCGGCATGTCGCCGAACAGCAGGATCCCCCGCTCGTTGCACGTGGTTTTGAGTGCCTGCCACTGGCGGTCGAAGAGGAACTGGACAAACATCTCGAACGCAATCGGCTCCGCCAGTTTTTTACGGGCCGTCCGCAGGGCACCGGCCTGGCGGTTCCGCAACGCGGTCGGCCAGGTCCACCATTTTTCCGCTTTCAGGTCCAGCTTCAGCGCCCGGAAGAGCGCGTAGTCATCCAGCCACCCGCGATGACGCGCGCAGAATGCCTCCAGCGCCACCTGCGGTCCCGTGCGGCGAAAGGCCGCCCAGGCCTGCCGTAAAACCACCTGCTTGCGCCGGGTGGCCGTGCCGTAGCGGACACGATCGTCGCTCGGCGGGCAACGTGCCGCCCGGCATTGGGCGGCTGTGAGCAGGCCGTCTTCCATCAGCCGCTCGGGGCTTATGAGCCAGGGGTTGCCGGCAAAGGCCGACTCCACGTCATATGGCGAGGCGCCCGTTGCCGAGGTTGGCGGGTTCAAGGGTAGCACCTGCCAGCAGGACTGTCCGGCATCGCGCAGGAAGTCGGCAAACCGAACCGCCTGCGGCCCGAGATCCCCCATGCCGTAGGGACCGGGTAGCGAGGTGATGTGCAT
>JAIVGW010000026.1 GCA_020201415.1 Lentisphaerota bacterium | reverse complement strand
TCATTAATCAAAAACGCGCTGGAGCCCACACTGACACCATCCAGGAAAAACTCGAGGTCAGTCCCGTCATACGCGAAAGCCAGATGATACCAGGTCCCCGCCGACAAGGCCACCGTGGCATTGACCCAGGCCGACCCGTTATAAGCTGAAAGCTGGGTTCCCGTTCCCCGCACACCGAATGAATATTTAGTATAAGAAGAAGACAGCCCAGCGCGATTCATCGGTGCGGTGGTTGACTCCTTCGTCATCAGCATGTTGACCGACTTAAGCGACTCGAAATACACCCAGGCTTCCAGGGTGAACGGCCCCTTGTCCTTGAGATCGATAACCGCGCTGTTGCCCAGATTGACAAAACTGTCGTCGCCGCTGAACCGCAGCAGCGACGTGGGATTGGCTTGTGCCGCAAGCAGACCGAAATCAGCCAGCACCATCATTCCGATGGCAATCGCCAACACCTTGTTGGTTGTTAATTTGATCATGGCCTCAGGCTAACGGCTAAATATAATTCTAATCTGAAATATAACACCAAAATTCATTATTATTTTGGAAGGTTAGACGAAAAAAAGCAAGGACGGTTGACCGGCACAATTCCGGCATCATCCAGCAGGACCAGGGAAAGATCAGTCCAGTGACGCGCGGGATTAATCCGCGCGGCCGCCTGCATCAGATGCCGCATCAGGCGCCGGACGCCCGGCAGGTTGATCGCGATCAGACGCTGTTGCTGACTTATTTCTATTTTCATCAGTGGGATACGATATCCGGCCATGCAGCATGTTGGTCAAGGTAAAAACAAACACACGCTTCAACTTACTTAATTCGGCCATGGTCAGGGGACAATCATCCAGTTGTCCGTCGCGCAGACGCTCAGTGACAATATCCTCAACCAGACCGGCAATGCTGGCTGGAGTGATCTTGGTCAGCGAGCGTGAAGCCGCTTCAATCGAATCCGCCAGGCTCAGAACCACCGCTTCCCGTTCCTTGGGGCGGGGTCCCGGATAACGGAAATCATCGGCACGCAACTTGACGGCGCCTGCCTCCTGATCGCGCGTTGCCTTGTGGTAAAAATACGAAACCATGCCGGTGCCGTGATGCTGTTCAATGGCATCCAGTACCGGTCGGGGCAAATTGTACTTCAGCGCCAGGCTGATGCCTTCCTTGACGTGCGAGGCAATGACTAGAAAACTCATGCGTGGGGTCAAGTCATCGTGGGGATTTTCCCGGAACTGGATGTTTTCGGCAAAATAATCCGGTTTCACCAATTTGCCGATATCATGAAAATATGCGCAGATGCGGGTCCGGAGGGCATTCCCCCCCACCGCTTCCGCGCCGGCCTGGGCCAAATTGGCCACCATCAGACTGTGCTGGTAAGTGCCCGGCGCCTCTATCGCCAACCGCTTGAGCAGCGGGTGTTCCATATCGGCCAATTCCAAAAGTGAAATATCGGTCGTAATACCAAAAATCATTTCCAACAAAGGCAACAGCAACAGGGTGGCCAGGGCGGAAATCATGCCACTGGCGAGACTGAATAAACAGTTTTTAAGCAAAGCCTCGCCGAAAGTGTAATTGACCAGGGCAAAAGCCATAGCGCAGGCCGCCCCCGCCAGTCCCGCCAGCAGTCCCAATCGGAAAATCACCTTGCGCGAACGCACCTGTCGGGCCCAACGCACCACCACCAGGCCCTGGACGATTCCGATGATCAACACCGGCAGACTGTAATCGGCCAGCACGGCGGCGGAAAATGACACCCAGAAACAGATCGCCGCCGCCGGCAGGGCGCCCTGCAGAATCGCCGACAACAAAGGCGCCAGTGCCAGGGGCAGGAGAAAAGCGACATCACCCTGAATGAAAAAATCGTGGAAGCGATCCACGCGCAGCAGCCATTGCGCTGGTATCAGAGTGAACAGGGACATGACCCAGAACAGCATCACATGCCGCCCGTAATCGTTGTCAAAACGGGACATCAACCCAAGAAACAAAAGCGTGGCCAGCAAACCGGAAACCAGCACCAAACCGTCCCCCAGACGCCGCGTCAGCCATTGGGCCTGACCGGCGCGGGTATGCAGGGCCATGTCGTACACATCCAATAACTCCAGCGTTTGCGGAGTTATCCGCTCACCGCGCCTGATCAGAGTCGTTCCGGCTGGCACCTGGCTTTTGCGCGCCGGCGCCGCCGTATCAATCGGCATCATGCGCTCGAAACTTATCGCGGACCGCACCGCTACCGTTGAAATCATGCCGGACTCCAGTTTGTCAGGCACCAGCGGAAGATTCAGCGTCCTTAAAACCAATGAAGTCAACCAGATCAGCAACCAGGCAGTCAGGGTAACCCAGGGGCGCCCCATTAAAGCCGGGCCATGCCCCTCGAATCCACTGCGCACCTTTTGTTTTAATCGCGTACGCGGTTTATTGGTGACTTTTTTCAACCAGAGGAATTTCATAGGATCATACCATGGTGGTTGCGACTCAGTTCAGTTCCTGATCAGGCGGATGCCAGGTAATCAGTCACGGACTGCGCCAAAATACGATAAGTGGCATCACGCCGCCGGGGATCACGGTCAAGCGTGGTAATACGAAATCCCGGATATGGCGAATCAAAGTCCGAGGCCGGCACCACACAAATGCCGGTGGCAGCCAGCAGGTAATAGGCAAAGCGTTTATCCGGAGGCACACCGGGAAGCGCGAGCAAACCTTCCAGATAGGCCCGCGCCTCCGGATTTTTGACCGGTAATGACTGACGGCCGTTGAGCGCCCCCTGGTCAAACGAAGAAAGCATGTAAAACGCTCCCTGGATCCTTGTGACATTCAGCCCCCTCACCGCGGCAAGCAGATCGTAAACGGAATTGGCGTTGGCTTCCAGTTCCCGCGTGTACTTTTCCAGCCAGACCGGATACTCCGGATGGGAATAGATCTGAGGGACGACAGCCTGCGGCATGGTAGTGGCGCATACCTCCAGCATCAGCGGTCGCTTGACGACTTCGAAGAAACGGCGATATTCATCATCCAGATCCAGATTGTGAAACTCCATCCATCCACAACGCGAGCCCGGCCAGGGCACATCCTTGGAAACTCCGCGCATGACCACCAGGGGCGCCCGTCCGGCGGCAAGTTCGGCCAGATGCACATGACGCCCGCCGTTATAGACCAGCCGGAAATATACTTCATCGGAAATCAACAGCAAGCCATGGCGTTCGGCCAGATCGACCAGTGATTCCAGCACCGGCTTGCGACAAACCGTTCCGGTGGGGTTGTTAGGATTAATAAGCAGGATCCCGGCGATCTCGGGATGACTACGCAACTGAGCCTCGATATGATCCAGATCAGGCTCCCAGTTGGACGCTGGATCCAGGTGGTAACCCAGCGATGCGGCGCCGGCAAAAAAGCTCTCGCTGGAAATATGCGCCGGATAGCCCGGATTGGGTTGCAGAATTCTGGCCCCCTGCCCCATGCAACGGTACAGAATGCTGATGGCGCCTCCCAGGCCATTGGCAAATAAAACATGTTCCGGGTCCAAACGGCTGGCAGGCGCCTGCCGCCGCGCATTCTCCGCCACCCAGATGCGCGCGGCGAGGTCGCCGCGGGAATGCGTATAACCGAAAGCCCGCTTCTGATCACCATCAACAACGGCATGCAACAACTCCCGCAGAAAACGTGGAACCTCCCACCCTTTCTCCAGCGGATCGCCGATATTTTCGCCGATGAACTTGAATTGCGGATCGCGGGCGGCAATCTGCTGGGTCAGCTCAACCATTTCCCGGATGCCGTAACGCATCAACCCGGCATTGAGATTGGATATTTTGGCGCGCATTTAGGCTTCCCGAAAATATTGACCAAAGTTTTTACCTGAATTACGCTTCGGATGAAACTTGATTCAACTGCTCCCATAATTCTTGCAGGGACTGGGGAATCACCTTGACCTCCGCCAGCACCGGCATGAAATTGGTGTCGCCGTTCCAACGCGGGACTATGTGCAGGTGAATATGCTCACGCAGTCCGGCGCCGGCCGCCGCACCCTGGTTGATGCCGATATTGAAGCCGTCGGGGTTGATCACCCGGCGCAACCGCTCACAGGCTCGCGCGGCCAACTGCATCATGTCCAGATGCTCGTCGGACTGCATCGATTCCAGCGCATCGACATGCCGGTATGGCGTGACCATCAGGTGTCCGTTATTGTATGGGTAACGATTCATCAGGACGGCACAATGCTCACCACGCTGCAAGACCAGATTCGTTTGATCCTCATCAGCCTGCAGAATATCACATAAAAAACAACCCGGCTCCCTTGATTTCAAGATGTAATCCATGCGCCAGGGCGCCCACATTCTATGCATAACCGATCCCTTTCGCCCTCAACTTCACTTTCTGGTTGTACAATGGGCTTTTTCCTGTATGCTGAATCAGAAAAAATATCATTTAGAGCCGATTACGGCAAGGATATTTACATGACAGCCAAGCGCACCAATAAAACAGGGGACCGGCCTTCCCCATCCCGTTCTCAGCCTTCCACATACCAGCAAACCTGGCTGATCGTGGATAACGACGATTTTCTTGCTGAACAGCGGGCCAGGGCTAAAATCAATCAATGGCTGACACCGGAAGCGCAGCCCTTCGGACTGGAAACCTTCCCTGGTACAGCCGCCACCATCGCCGAAGCCGGAACGGTGTTACGCGCGCTGCTCGCGGGGTTGCGGGCGCCCGATCTTTTCGCTGCACGCAGGGTGCTGTGGTGGCGTAATGCCGCCATGCTGGACAACGGCACACTGCTGCGCAACCGTGAAATCAAGGCCCTACTGGCAGAACTGGCGCAGGCGGCGGCGGCATTACCCCCGGAATTATTTTTGATTATCACCGCACCGGCGGCGGACGACAAGTGGACCCTGGCCAGGAACTGCAAGCAAAACGACACACTGATACAGGCTAAACCGGTCAAGCCCTGGAACCGCGACAACCTCGCTGCCGGCTTTGCCGAACAGGCGCTGCGCCAGGCCGGACTAAAGGCAAACCGCGATGTCATCAATGCGCTGGTGGCACGTGTCGGCACCGACACCCGCAATATGCAGCAGGAAATCACCAAGCTGGATATCTATTTAGGCGAACGTCGTACCGTGACCGTCGCGGATATTGAGGCTATCGTCTCTCCCGGGCGCGATTTCTTTGTATGGGATCTGGAGGATGCCGTGGCCGATCGCGCCCTGGTGAAAGCCCTGACCATTTTGCGGCGGCTGCTGTTTCAAAAGGAGGACCCCATCCGCCTGGTCAACAGCCTGGACATCCGTTTCCGCAACATGCTGATCCTGCGAGCGGCTGTGGATCAGGGCTGGCTGAAGCCCCCCGACCCCGGCCGCCGTTTCAGCGCCGGCGGCACCCTGCATCCACAGTTGCAGGAGGCTTTGTCCGTAGACCGCAGACTGCTCAACCCTTACCTGCGGGATATGCTGCTGCAGCGCGCCGTCCATTTCAGCGTGCCGGAATTGGTTGCCGCACGACAGCTGACCCTGCAAGTGCGCGAACAACTGGTTTCCAGCAGTCTGCCCGGCGCCCTTTTAATGGAGCGTCTGCTAATCCGCTTGTGCCGCAAGCGGCGCACGGCCTGAGATCAGATTTAAACTCAATGGGATCACCAACACCGCACACCGGGCTTTACGCACCACTTTTTCCGTCACATTGCCGAACAACACCCGTCCCAGGGAACTGCGGCCCTGCCGGCCAATGACCAGCAGGTCGGCATTCATCGAAAAATCAGTGCAGAATAACACCGTTTCAAAAACTCCTTCCGCCGGTGATGATTTCATTAATGAAGCATCCTGAGGTTCTTGCAAAACCCCAGCGGCTCGGCGAGACGCCTCGCCCTACCTTCCAGGATTGCTGCCAAAACGGGTAGGGCGAACCGTCTCGGTGAGCCGAAGATGAACGCGCCCGTGGGGTTTTGCAAGAGCCTCATCCTATTGATTATTAAAACGTAACTGCTCAGCGAATTCAGGAGCCAGAATTCTGAATGGCCCGAGAATACGCTTCCAACAACTTGCTGACCTCCACCAAAACCGTTCTGAGCCCGGAAACGTTACCGTAGTTGAGGTCATGGGTAAGAATCAGATAAATCTTCAAATGTCTTCGCTGAATCTCGCATTCTGACTACTGACTCCTGCATTCTGACTCCTCCCCAGTAACAAAATAAACTTGTATCAGCCTGAAATAATGGTAGAAATAACACTCACGCTTCCATGGGCCCGTAGCTCAGTTGGTCAGAGCAGGGGACTCATAATCCTCTGGTCGCTGGTTCAAGTCCAGCCGGGCCCACCCCTTCCAGCACCGCCTTAAACAAGCATTTTGACCTTTATTCATGCGGGTTTTGTGAATATTGCCTTTTTACGTTTTGCGGGTTTGTGCTTTTGTGTGCGGGTGTGTGATTGTCCCTAATTTGGGATAGTATTAGGGACAGTTTAGGGACAGTCGAACAG
>JAIVGW010000258.1 GCA_020201415.1 Lentisphaerota bacterium | reverse complement strand
AGCTGGGGCTCTTCCGAAATGCGCCATACCCGCCTGCCGATCTGCGGCGGCAACAATGATGCGCCGGCCTATTTCGTGGATGCGCTGAAGGCCGGCGCGCGTTTCGGCGTGATTGCCTCCAGTGACGACCATGCCACGCTGCCGGGCAGTGTCAACCATTTCCGTACACCGCCCTACAGTCTGCCGTTTGTCAACGGCTTTGCCCACAAGGGCCTGGCGGCCGTGCGGGCCCCGCGGCTCACCCGCGCGGCCTTGTTCGAGGCCATGCAACGGCGGAGCACCTACGCCACGACGCATGTGCGTTCGCTGTTGGATTTTTCGATTGCGGACGCCGGTATGGGTCAGGCCGTTGCCGCCGATGCCGCGCTGCGCCGCCGGCGCGAACTGCGTCTGCGTCTGACTTTGCAGACGACGAAACAGGCCTGTGTGACCCTGATGCGCAACGGTGAGGCTGTGGATGTGCGCAAGCTGCAAGGGCCCGCCGTGACGGACTCCGTCAATGAAATCGTTTTTGAGGATGTCGAACCTTTGGAAACCGTGGCGTTGCGCGATGCCCCGTATCATCCCGCTCCGTTTGCCGTGTATTACATCCGGGTCGAGGACGGCACCGGCGCGCACCAGTGGACCAGTCCGATCTGGATCGATCTTTAATTATCAGGAGTTTTGTCATGCCGAATCAGGAACAAAATAACGCGGTTGCTCTGGAAGTCGTGTCTTTCAACGGTTGGGAAAATTCGCTGCACTTGGCCAATCGGGAGATCGAATTGGTGGTCACCACGGATGTGGGTCCGCGGGTCGTGCGCTGCGGCTTCCGCAACGGGCCCAACCTGTTTGCCGAAATCGCCGGCCAGCAGGGCGGCAGCAACGAGCCGGAATGGATGATTCGCGGCGGCCACCGTTTCTGGGCCGCTCCGGAAGAGAAGCCGGCCACCTACGAATTGGATAATACGCCCGTACCCTGGACGGTCTGCGCCAATGGCGTCATCCTCGACCAGCCGCCCGGCCCGCTCACCGGGCTGAGCAAGCAGTTGCGCATTGTGCTTTCCGGCGGGGCCAACCGGGTGGAGTTACGGCATACCCTGACCAATACCGGCCGTCAACCCCGGGAGGTGGCGCCCTGGGCGCTGTCCGTCATGGCGCCGCTGGGGTTTCTGGTGGTGCCGCTGCCGGCCAAAATCGCGCATGCCGACCGGCTGACTCACAATCAGAATTGGAGCATCTGGGGTTACACCGATTTTGCCGACGGGCGCTGGCGTTTGCAACGCGATTACCTGCAGTTCAGCCATGATCCCCGGTGCGGGCCCGGCAAGATCGGCCTGGCCCATCGCGAGGGCTGGGTCGCCTATCATCTGCCCGGCGGTCTGTTCGTCAAGCGGTTTGATTGGCAGGAGGGTGCAATCTATCCTGATGGGAATGTCAATTTCGAGGCATTTGCCAACGAGGATTTTTTTGAGGTGGAAAGCCTCGGGCCCATGACGCGGCTGATGCCCGGCGACGCGGTCAGCCATCAGGAAATCTGGGAGATACATCCGCCATTGGCGCAGCCTGCTCCCGAAGCGGTGCTGGAATATCTGGGACGCTGAGGGCTACGGAGTATCGGTCAGTTCAAAATCGATGGTGATGTCCCGGTAGTCGCTGCCGAACCCGGCCGGCAGGGGATCCAGTCTGGCTACTGATTCCACTGCCAGTTTCACCGAATCATCCATCAGGGCGTTGCCGGATGACGACAACATCCGGCGGCTGGTGATCGCGCCGTCCCGGCGCACCCTGATCTGCATGTGTGTGACCAGTCCACGCTGTCCTGCCAAAGCGCTGGGCTGTTGCCAGGCCTTGTACATGGCGTTGCGCACGCTTTCCAGGTACCAGGCGAAAGCCGCATCATCCGCGGCCGGCGCGCTGGGGCGGGGCGCGGGAATGGCGCCTTCCAGCAGCCGGCGTACTTGATCCTCCGCCATGCGCGGTTTAGTCTCGGGCTGGCGTTTAACCAATTGGCGGCTGACTTCCACCTTGGGCCGGGGCGGCGGCTTGGGCTTATCCGGCGCCGGCTCGGGAATCGGTTGGGGCGCCGGTTCGGGCTTGGGCGCCGGTTTGGGCTTGGGCGCCGGTTCGGGCGTGGGCGCCGGCGCTTCAGGCGCGGCGGCGGGCGGTGGCGGCATTTCAATCTGCAGGTCGATGAAGGTGGTCTGTTCACGCGGCCGGCGGCGCATGACGCACGATGCCACGGACCATACCAGCAATGCCAGTACCAGGAAGCAATGCGCGCCGGCGCTGATGAGGGTGTTGCGCAGCAGAGGTTTATTGTCAAATAATCGTGGCATGGGCAGTCATTCGGCGCGGGTAACCAGGGCCATACGGGTCAGGTTGGCGGCGTGCAGCATGCGCATGACTTCAATCACCTGCGCGTATTTCAGGTCGCGATCGGCGCGTACAAATACCGTGGTCTCTGGTTGCTCACGGGCGATACCCTCCAGCGCGAGCTGCAGGTTTTCAGCGTCAATCGGTCGCTCGTCCAGGAAGAGCTGCCCCGCAGCGTCCAGGGTGATGTTGCTGGCCCGCAGCGGCTGCAGCTCGTCGGCTTTGCCCTTGGGTAGATTGACGTGCAATCCGTGCTCCATCAACGGGTAGGTGATCAGGAAAGTAACCAGCAGCAGCATGGAAATATCAATCAGCGGCGTGGTGCTGATTTCATTAAGTTCCTTGGCATTCAGGGATGATGTGCGGCGGCGCATGATGTTGTACGGCTATGGCTGGCGCATGAAACGGCTTTCGATGTCAGCCAGAAATTCCTGCATGAAATGTTCGTTCAAAATGTTCAGACCGCGGATACGGCCGGTGAGAAAATTATAGCCGATGGCCGAAGGCAGGGCCACCACCAGTCCCACCACCGTGGTCAACAGCGCGCCGGACACACCCGGCGCCACGGCGCTCATGGTGGCCATGCCGGAAAGCGCCAGCCCGCCGAAGGCGTCCATCACGCCCCAGACGGTGCCCAGCAGTCCGAGGAACGGCGCGGCGGTGACGGCCGTGGCCAGAAAAATCATGTTTTTTTCCAGGGCCAGCGCCTGTTCCGCCATGATCTGGTCGGCCAGGTTGCGGAGGGCACGGGCCTCATGCTCGTGCATGGTATAGGGCGCTTGTGTCAGATCCGTGCCGGGCCCCGCGCCGCCGATAAGGCCGGCCAGGCGGCGGCAGACCTCGATGTAGATCATGGCCGGCGGACTGGCGGCCAGGGGCGGCTGCTGCTGGAAAATTTCCAGCGGATGCCGTCCCTGACGGTAGCGTTGCAGGAAGGTCCGGGCCGCCTTCTGGGCGTGGCAGACTTCATGATACTTGGAGAGCATGACCGACCAGGCGCCGATGGAGCCCAGGAACAGAATAAACACTATGATTTTGCCGCTGAAATTGGACATGCGGAAGGCCGACAAGGCATCCGCCACCGGCAATGTCAGATATGGGTAAACATAATTGATCATTTTGGCTTTCCATGTTTACAGAAATCGCGGCGCTCGCGCGCGGTCAGCCGGCCGGGCGCGCGAATGGGGACATGGCTCTCAGTTTCTGAATGATGCCCGGCAGATGCTCCAGCACATAATCGATTTCAGCCTCCGTGGTGTAGCGGCTCAGGCTGAACCGGATGCTGCCGTGCACCGCAGTAAAGGGCACGCCCATGGCGCGGATGACGTGCGAAGGTTCCAGCGAGCCGGCGGCACAGGCTGATCCGGAAGAGGCGCAGATGCCCAGGTCGCTGAGGTGGTACAGAATGGCTTCGCCCTCAACGTAGTGGAAACTGATGTTGAGGGTGTTGGGCAGCCGCCGGGTTTCATCGCCGTTGACCTGGGTGTCGGGACAGCTGGCCAGGATGCCCGCCTGCAGCCGGTCGCGCAGGGTCGCCATCCGGGCGGTCCCGGCCCGCATGTGCTGCGCAGCCAGGGCGCAGGCGCGTCCCAGACCGATGATGTAAGGCACATTTTCGGTGCCGCCGCGCCGGCCGTTTTCCTGGTGTCCGCCCAGCAACAGCGGCCGCAGGCGCGTGCCGCGCCGGATGTAGAGCGCTCCGATGCCCTTGGGGGCATGCAGCTTGTGGCCGGAGATGGTCATCAGATCCACCGGCACGCGCCGCACATCCAGCGGCAGCTTGCCGGCGGCCTGCACGGCGTCGGTGTGCATGATGCCGCCTGCCAGCTTGACCATTTCCGCCAGTTGGGGTACCGGATACACGACGCCGGTCTCGTTGTTGGCCCACATCACACTGACCACGGCGCGGCCGCCGGTGGACAGTTGGCGGGAAAGATCCTCGGGGTTGAGTCTTCCCAGGTGGTCCACCTCCAGTTCGGTCAAGCGGCACCCTTGCTGCTTCAGCCAGCGGCATGGTTCCAGCACCGCCGGGTGTTCCACCCGCGTCGTGATGACATGCGGCCGGTCGCCGGCGGCTTCCACCGCCCCGCGAATGGCCGTGTTGTTGCTTTCCGTGCCGCAACTGGTGAAGAGAATTTCCGAGGCGTCGGCGCCGATCAGTTGCGCCACCTGCGCGCGGGCTTCCTCTACATGTTTGCGCACCCGTCCGCCGAAATCATGCATGCTGGAGGGGTTGCCCCAGAGCTCGTGCAGGAAAGGTTGCATGACTTCAATCACTTCCGGCGCCGGTCGGGTGGTAGCGTTGTTGTCCAGGTAAATCGTCTGGTTCATTTCACTTCCTCCACCACCAGATCGTCCGTGACGAATTCACGAAGCTTCTGTTCCACCACGTCCTTCAGGGTAAAGCGCGCTACCTGGCAGTTGGCACACATGCCGCGCAGGGCCACCATTACCCGTGCGCCCTCAACGTCGATCAGTTCGATGTCACCGCCGTCTTTTTTGAGGAGGGGCCGGATTTCACGTTCCATGACTTCTTCGATCAGTTTGATTTTCTTAAGTGTGGTCAATTTGCGTTCCGCCGGCGCAGTCGGCGCAGGCTCCGCGGACGCGTCGCCCAGCACGCGGGTGATGAGCGCGGCAATGTCATCCCGGCAGTTGCCGCAGGCTCCGCCGGCCTTGGTGTAATTGGTCACTTGTTCCACAGTGGTCAGGGAGTTGTCGCGGATGACCTGCTCCAGTTCCTCTTCCGTCACGCCGAAACAATGACAAACCACCTTGCCTGCCAGGGTCTTGCGCTCCGTCTTGCCGGTGCGGTGGTTCTCAATCGCCTGGGCCAGGGCTTCCCGTCCCATCACCGAGCAGTGCATTTTCTGTTCCGGCAGGCCGCCCAGGTACTCGGCGATATCCTGATTGGTGATTTTTGCGGCCTCGTCCAGGGTCAACCCCTTGATGATTTCCGTCAAAGCCGACGATGAGGCGATGGCGCTGGCGCAGCCGAAGGTCTGGAACTTGGCGTCGGTTATGCGGTCGTGCTGGTCGAGTTTAAACGTCAATTTCAAGGCGTCGCCGCAGGCCAGCGACCCGACCTCGCCCACGCCGTCCGGATTTTCCACCTGTCCCACGTTGCGGGGATTACGAAAATGGTCCAGGACCTTGTCGGTATATTCCCACATGTTGGTCCTCCCTGATTGTGCGGAATTGTTATGTTTGAAATTATGGCGCCGATTTCATGCCCGGCGCCGGCCGCGGTAACACCGGTTTTTCCGCCGCCACCTCAGGAAGGTTAACACAACCGTCTTGAAACCGGAATAAAAATCTGTTGCCGGTTGCAAAGTTGTTTTGACTTTTCCCCGTTGTTTGCTATACATGACATGATATATGAAGCGAGCGGTATTTTTCCGTAATCAATTACGCGTAGGTGGCATATGAATTTATTATCACTTAAGAAAATCAAACTGATCGAAGAAGTCATGGAACGTGAAATCCGGCCCCTCCTCAAAAAAGACGGCGGTGACATCGAACTGATCGACGTTGAGGGCGC